>DASRUW010000036.1:0-3037 GCA_035655255.1 Telluria sp.
TGCTGCATCTCTCCCTGCGCGCGTGAGCCGCGCTCACGGCGCAATTTGACGCAAGTCAGGGCGCGCGCCGACGCGCGCGCTCACCATGATCAGGCAGCTTGACAGCGGCGCGTCCCGCGTCGTCCCTTCTTCCAATAAGGAACTCATCATGGTAACCAAAACGAGCAAACCTACTCCCTCCAAGGCCGCGCCCCATGCGGCCATGTCCCTGGCCGATGCCGGCACGGCCGTGCAGGAAGGCATCGCCACCAGCCTGACCGACATTCAGCATATCGAAGCCGACATCATGCAACTCGTGCGCAGCACCGTCGCCGACACGCTGGGCGCCAGCGGCACGGTCGGCCACCAGCTCACCGACGTGATCAGCGCCCTGGTGCGCTCGGCCATCGACGCGGTCGAGAAGAACGGCACCGGCATGTCGCTCAGCGCGCGCAACATCGCGCGCGGCGTGGTGAGCGGCGTGAATGACGTGGGCGGCGACGTGATCGAAGCGGCCTTCGAAACCGCGCGCGCACTGGTGCGCCAGGGCGCCGGTCTCGGAGCGGACGTGGCGACCGTGGCGCGGCACGCCGTGGCGGGCGTGATTGCCGGCGCCGCCCAATCCGGCGCCGACGTGGGCAAAGCCGCGCAGCGCGCGGCCGATGGCGCCATCAGCGGCGCGGGCGAAATCGGCACCCTCGCCTCGCACACGGTACGCCAGGTCCTGGTCGGCATGACGGGCGACCTGCGCGCGGTGATGGGCGCGGCCACGCCAGCGGGTGCGGAAGGGGCGCATCCGACGGCCCGCCACTGAGCCGCGCCATGCAGGACGTGCGCGAGCCCCTGGGCGTGGTCGACCATGCGTGGCTGCGCATGGACCGGCCGACCAACCACATGATGGTCTGCGGCGTGATGATCTTCGCCGCGCGGCTCACGCTGGACGAGGTGCGCGACACGGTGCGTACCCGTCTGCTCTGCTTTCACCGCTTCCGCCAGCGTGTCGTGTTCGACGGCGGCACGCCGTTCTGGGAGACCGATGCGAACTTCGACCTCGATTGGCACGTGGTCCGCGTCGGACTCCCGGCGCCGGGTGGCGAGACGGAACTGCGCGCGCTGGTGGGCAGCCTTGTCTCGACGGCGCTGCCGCCCGATCGCCCGATGTGGCAGTTTCACTTGATCGACCGCCCGGCGGGCTCGGTGGTGGTGCTGCGCATCCACCATTGCTACGGCGATGGCTTCGCCCTGTTGCACGTCATGCAGGCGATGACGCAGGATACCGCCGACAAGCCCAGTTTGCCGCCCACCGATGTCGTGCCGATGCCCGCGCCGCGCACCGCGGCCGAACGCGTGTTCGGCCCGCTCACCGAAATGTTCGGCGACGGCGTGCGCCTGGCCGGATCGGCGCTCGGCACTGTGGTGGACTGGGTGCGCGCGCCGGCGCATGCGATGGAATCGGTCGACAAGCTGGCCGGTCTGGCCCTGGCAACCGGCGTCATCGCCGCCATGCCACCGGATGCACCGACCCGTTTCAAGGGCGACCTGGGGCCGATGAAAGGCGTCGCATGGGCCGATCCGATCTCGCTCAAGGAAGTCAAGGCGGTGGGGGCGGCGCTGTCGATTTCAGTAAACGATATTCTGCTGGCCTGCCTCACCGGAGCGCTGCGCCGCTACCTGCTGGAACAGGGCGACCCGGTGCAAGGTGCCGAGGTGCGGGCGCTGGTGCCTGTCAACCTGCGTCCGCCCGGCCCGGTGCAGGAGCTGGGCAACCGCTTCGGGCTGGTGTTCTTTCCGTTCCCGCTGGAGGAAGCCGATCCGGTCATCCGGGCGCGCGAGGTGCATCGGCGCATGCTGGAATTGAAGCAGTCGCAGCAAGCGCTGGTGGCGCTCGGCATCCTGGCGGTGATGGGCATGGCGCCGGATGCGCTGCGCGAATCGATCCTGACGGCGCTGGCGGCCAACGCCACGCTGGTGGTGACGAATGTGCACGGCCCCGCGCAAGGGCGCTACTTCGCGGGACACCAGATCGAGCGCCAGATGTTCTGGGTGCCGCAATCGGGGGGCATCGGCATCGGCGTGAGCATCCTGAGCTACGCCGGCCAGGTCCACTTCGGCGTGGTCGCCGACAAGCGCCGCGTGCCCGATCCCGACACGCTGGCCGACATGTTCGCCCACGAATTCGAGGTGCTCCTGCTGGCCTGCATGCTCACGCCAGCCGCATCGCAGCCGAAGCAAAAGCCGAAACGCAGGCCGAAACGCGTCTAGCCGCTCAGAGAATCTCGTGCCACTTGGCGACGGTCGAATAGTCGCCGGTGTACTGGCAGTACATACCCTCGCGCTCGGCCACCAGCTTGCCGGTCTTGTCTTTCAAGAGCCAGTGGAACTGCTTGCAGGGCGTACCCGCGACCGGCTGCTCGCCGGTGAGGCCGACCTCTCCCACGAACTGCTTGCCCTTCCAGGCGATGGTCTGTCCGGGCTTGAGCGCGACCAGCATCTCTTCGAACTTGTCCTTGCTGATGCCGCCCTTGCCCATCATGAAATGCGCCCAGGCCTCGAAGGAATAGCCACCCTCGCAGTCGCTGCAGCGCACCTTGCTCGCATCCTCGAACTGCTTCTTCTGCGCGCGGGCGGCGTCGAACTTCAGGTCGGCGAACTTGGTGTAGCTGCAGGTGGTCTCTTCCGGCCATAGGACCTCGGGACGGAAGTCGGCCGGACGGGGACCGACCGGTGGCAGCACCTTGCCCTTGAGCTTACGGCAGCCCGGTGCCGCGGCGGCCGCGGGGGCAGCAGTCGCGGCCAGCGTGGCATTGGCGGAAGTCGAAGCGGAAGCCGCAGCGGAGGCGGACGGGGCGTGCGCTTCGGTCTCGGTCTTCGGGGTCTCGGCCGCCTTTTCCACCGCGTTCACGGCGGCGCGGGCAGCGGCATTTTTGAGGGTATCGAGCCACTGCGCGTTGGCGGCGAGCGGCGACAGGGCGAGGCCGCACAGCGCGGCGATCAGGAGCTTGCGGATCATGGAGAAAAAGCCATGATTATCCCAATCCCGGACCACGCCAGTTGTCGG
>DASRUW010000037.1:0-8087 GCA_035655255.1 Telluria sp.
AACTTCAACTACCGCTACGACCTGCTGGCGCACGAGACGAGTGAAGCGCAGCCGGCTGCGCTGATGCACGACGCGATTGGCGCGGGCGTGGTCTTCGCCCGCAGCGACTGGACCTTGAACGCGAGCTGGATGGACTTCATCGCCGGCACCTTCGACCAGTCGCACGCCCACGAAGACCAGGGTTCGTTCACGCTGTACCGCCATGGCTGGCTGGCGGTGTCGCCCAACATCTTCTCGCACAGCGGCCTGCACGAGGAGGTAACGGCGCACAGCGTCCTGCGCTTCGACCAGAACGGCGCCGCGATTCCCCAGAATCATGGAACCGCGACCCGGACCGTGAACGACGGCGGCGACATCCTGACGATCGCGGCCAACCTGACGCCGATCTACGCCGACCACGCGCAGGCGGTGCCGAGCTGGAACCGCACCATGACGTATGCGCGTTCGAGCCATACCTTCACGGTGCACGACACCTGCCAGGTCGCGGCCGACGTGCATCCGGTGTGGCAGCTGCAACTGCCGACCGCGCCCCAGCTGCAAAGCGACGGCAGCATCGTCGCGGGCGGGCTGGTGATCCGGCCGCTGCTGCCGGCGGCGCCGAGCGTCAATGTCGTCGACCTGCATGCATCCGGCCCGCTGCACGATCCGTCGGATCCGAACAGCATCCCGGAATTCGACGCGGGCTATCGCCTGGAGCTGTCCGCGCCATCCGGCTGCGAGTTCAAGGTCGAGCTGAAGGCACTGTAATAGGAAGGGGGCGCGGACGGGCAGGGCGCTTGCCTGCCCGCCGCGCCTTTGTCTATTCGGCAGCCGGTCCCGCTTCGCCGCGCACATGCCGGCGCCAGGTCGCCGGCGGCATGCCCAGCGCGCGCCGGAAGGCCCGCACGAATGCCGTCTCCGATTCGTAGCCGACTTCCTGCGCGACCGCCACCACCGACACGTTCGAAGCACGCAGCCGGCTGGCGGCGACCTGCATGCGCCAGTTGGCCACGTATTGCATCGGCGTCATCTGCAGCAGTTCGGCGAAGCGTTCGTGCAGGGCGGAGCGGGACAGGCCGATCCGCCGGCCCAGTTCGTCCACCGTCCAGGGATGGGCCGGGTCGGCGTGGATCAGCGCCAGGGCCCGTCCCACCATCCGGTCGCGCACGCCGGCCAGCCAGCCGAGGCTGTCCTCGGGCAGGCTCTCCACGTGGCGCCGGATGGCGCTGATGAAGATCATTTCGCTCATGCGCTCCAGCATGGCCTCCGCGCCGGGCCGCTTGGCCGCCGATTCTCCCGCCGCGTGGCTGAGAAAGGCGCCGAGCCAGGGCGAATCGTCCGCCCGCGGCAGGTGCAGCACGCGCGGCAGGCTCGCCACCAGGGGATTGAACGGGCGCAGGTCGCAGCCGAAGAAGCCGCAGATCATGCGCGCCCCGCCCGGCGTGGGCCGCGCGCCTTCGGGCAGGGGTGTGCTACCTTCGATGCAGATCGAGAACGGCAGCTGCCGCTCGCCCGCGTCGAAGATGCCCGTGTAGTTCGGCGGCGCCCGCATGCCGGGCGCGCTGGAGATCACGTGCGGATCGCCATGCGGGAAAAGGATGATGTCGCCGGTCGCCAGCCGGCTCGGCGCGTCGCCGACCACGCCGCCCCAGCATGCGCCGGCGATGAGCATGTGGTATTCGATGACGTGCTCGCAGGCCGGCATCACGGCGGCCGCGATCTCCTGCGAGGGCGGGGCTTCCGCGGCCCAGGGCTGGCCGCCGGTTTCGATGTCGTAATACACGGCGCCGCGCAGGCGGATATGCCGCAAAACGTCGGACAGGATGTCTTGGCTCATTGACTGAGAATAGCACGAATTGCAATACTGCAAGTTACGCCCCGCGGCGGCCCCGCGATGTCGACTAAGACATATTTCAAGCCTGAATAAGCCCCACGGCGTCCGAATTCCGCTAAAATATTGCGTTTTCCCGCGAGGATGGCGAAATTGGTAGACGCACCAGGTTTAGGTCCTGACGCCAGCAATGGTGTGGGGGTTCGAGTCCCCCTCCTCGCACCAATGACCAACAATTTTTGGACGATTTAACAATGGCAACTGCAGTCGAATCCCTGGGCAAACTCGAACGTCGCATGACGATCTCTTTTCCGGCCACGGAAGTGCGCACCGAAGTGGAAAAGCGCCTGAAAGCGCAGGCCAAGACCGCTCGCGCGCCTGGCTTCCGTCCGGGCAAGGTCCCGATGAAGATGGTTGCCGCTCAATACGGCTACCAGATTGAAACCGATGTGCTGAACGACAAAGTCGGCCGCGCTTTCAACGACGCCGCGAACGAGAATCAGCTGAAAGTTGCCGGTTTCCCGAAAATCGAGCCGAAGCAGGACGCCGCCGACGGCATCCTGGCCTTTGACGCCACCTTCGAGGTCTATCCGGAAGTCGTGATCGGCGACCTGGCCGCCGCCGAGATCGAGACGGTCAAGACCGACGTCACCGACGCCGAGATCGACAAGACCATCGACATCCTGCGCAAGCAGCGCGTGCACTTCCACACCAAGGGCGAGGCCGGCGAGCATGGCAGCGGCGGCGAGCCCGTGGCCGCCAACGGCGACCGCGTGACCGTGGACTTCGTGGGCAAGATTGACGGCGTGGAATTCGCCGGCGGCAAGGCCGAAGACTATCCGTTCGTGCTGGGCGAAGGCCGCATGCTGCCGGAATTCGAAGCCGCCGTGGTCGGCCTGAAAGTGGGCGAGTCCAAGACCTTCCCGCTGCCTTTCCCCGAGGACTACCATGGCAAGGACGTGGCCGGTAAGACCGCCGAGTTCACCATCACCCTGAAGCAGCTCGAGTGGGCCCACCTGCCGGAAGTGGACGCCGAGTTCGCCAAGTCCCTGGGCATCGCCGACGGCGACCTGCAGAAGATGCGCGACGACATCAAGGTCAACCTGGAGCGCGAAGTCAAGGGCCGCATCAAGGCGCGCAACAAGGACGCCGTGATGGACGCCTTGGTCAAGGTCACCGAGATGGACGTGCCGAAAGCCCTGATCGAGCAGGATTCCCAGCGCCTGGCCGAGATGACCCGCCAGGACATGATGCAGCGCGGCATGGACGTGAAGAACGCCCCGTTCCCGCCGGAACTGTTCGCCCAGAAGGCCGAGCGCCGCGTGCGCCTGGGCCTGATCCTCGGCCAGCTGGTCAACGACAACGGCCTGCAGGCCACCGGCGAGCAGGTGAAGGCGCAGATCGAAGACTTCGCGCAATCGTACGAGGACCCGAAAGAAGTCCTGAAGTACTATTATTCCGACCGTCGCCGTCTGGCCGAGGTCGAAGCACTTGTTTTGGAAGAAAACGTCGTTAACTATGTGCTCGGCAAAGCCAAGGTGACCACGAAAGGGGTCCCGTTTGACGAACTCATGGGCAGCAACGCAGCCGCGTAATTGTCCTCTTCAACCAGGAAAGAGACACGCATGAACCGTAACCCAGCATTGGATACCCAGGCCCTCGGCCTCGTCCCCATGGTCGTGGAACAGAGCGGCCGTGGCGAGCGGGCGTATGACATCTACTCGCGCCTGCTCAAGGAGCGGGTGGTGTTCTGCGTCGGCCCGGTCAACGACCAGATGGCCAACCTGATCGTCGCCCAATTGCTGTTCCTGGAGAGCGAGAATCCGGACAAGGACATCTCGCTCTACATCAACTCGCCGGGCGGTTCCGTCTCGGCCGGCCTGGCGATCTTCGACACGATGAACTTCATCAAGCCGGACGTCTCTACGCTGTGCACGGGCATGGCCGCCTCGATGGGCGCCTTCCTGCTGGCGGCCGGCGCCAAGGGCAAGCGCTTCTCCCTGCCGGAGTCGCGCATCATGATCCACCAGCCCTCCGGCGGCTCCCAGGGCCAGGCCTCCGACATCGAGATCCAGGCCAAGGAAATCCTGTACTTACGCGAGCGCCTGAACCGCATCCTCGCCGAGCGTACCGGCCAGAACGTCGAGCAAATCCACAAGGACACCGACCGCGACCGCTTCATGTCCGGCGCCGAAGCAGTGGAATACGGCCTGATCGATCAAGTGTTGACCAAACGCGCTTGATGCCAGATCAAGCCATCTGTTAAATCGACGCCCGGACGCTACAACGTTCGGGCGTTTCGTTTTTATTTCGGGTACGATGTCGCTGTGCGGGCCGCTCTTGCGCGCCCGAAAGCAGTACCATTATTGCAACTGAACTTAGAACTGCCATGCCAGACAAAAAATCCTCCAGCGGCGAGAAGCTCCTGTACTGCTCGTTTTGCGGTAAGAGCCAGCACGAGGTGAAGAAGCTCATCGCAGGCCCGTCCGTCTTCATCTGCGACGAATGCATCGACCTGTGCAACGACATCATCCGCGACGAGACCTCGAACGTGGAGACGGTCGGCGGCGCCAAGTCGGACCTGCCCACCCCGCACGAGATCTGCGAACTGCTGGACCAGTACGTGATCGGCCAGCAGACGGCCAAGCGCATCCTGTCGGTGGCGGTGTACAACCATTACAAGCGCCTCAAGCACCTGGGCAAGAAGGACGAGGTCGAGCTGGCCAAGTCCAACATCCTGCTGGTCGGCCCCACCGGTTCCGGCAAGACGCTCTTGGCCCAGACCCTGGCGCGCATGCTGAACGTGCCCTTCGTGATCGCCGACGCGACCACCCTGACCGAAGCCGGCTATGTCGGCGAGGACGTCGAGAACATCATCCAGAAGCTGCTGCAAAGCTGCAACTACGAGGTGGAGAAGGCCCAGCGCGGCATCGTCTACATCGACGAGATCGACAAGATCTCGCGCAAGTCGGACAACCCGTCCATCACCCGCGACGTGTCGGGCGAGGGCGTGCAGCAGGCCCTGCTCAAACTCATCGAAGGCACCATGGCCTCGGTGCCGCCCCAGGGCGGACGCAAGCACCCGAACCAGGACTTCGTCCAGATCGACACGACCAACATCATGTTCATCTGCGGCGGCGCCTTCGACGGCCTGGCCAAGATCATCCAGAACCGCTCCGAGAAGTCCGGCATCGGCTTCTCGGCCAGCGTCAAGAGCCCGGACGAGCGCAGCAACACGGAAATCCTGCACGAGTGCGAGCCGGAAGACCTGATCAAGTTCGGCCTCATCCCCGAACTGGTCGGCCGCCTGCCGGTGGTGGCGACCCTGTCCGAGCTGTCCGAGGAAGCCCTGATCCAGATCCTGGTCGAGCCCAAGAACGCGCTCATCAAGCAGTACGCCAAGCTGCTGGAAATGGAAGGCACGGAGCTGGAAGTGCGTCCGGCGGCCCTGCACGCCATCGCCAAGAAGGCGCTGGCACGCAAGACCGGCGCGCGCGGCCTGCGCTCCATCCTCGAGCACGCCCTGCTGGAAGTGATGTATGAGCTGCCCAGCCTGCAGAACGTGCAGAAGGTCGTGATCGATGAGAATACGATCACCAACGCCGCCAAGCCTTTGCTGATTTACAGCGATTCGCCCAAGGCGGCCGGCGAAAACTGAATATTTTTCCGCACGGAACAACAAAGCCTCTTGCCGGGGCTTTTCTTGGCGGTACAATCTGTCTCAAGAGAAGAAGAACACAGGGCTTCAATCGCAAAGCCACCCGCGGCGCTAACAACCGTGCGTGGCTTTTTTCTTTGATTTGCAGCATCGCCTCAACGCAACACTTGAGTTTAGGCATTTTGGGCCCACATCGGTATCAAGCTTTCTCATAAGGTACGCCATGACAACCTCCAAATACACCGAGCAAACGACGCTGCCCCTGCTGCCGCTGCGCGACGTAGTCGTGTTCCCGCACATGGTGATCCCGCTGTTCGTCGGCCGCCCGAAGTCCATCAAGGCCCTCGAAGCCGCGATGGAGCAGGGCAAGAGCATCATGCTCGCTGCGCAGAAGGCTGCCGCCAAGGACGAGCCGTCCGCTTCCGACATCTACGAGATCGGTTGCGTGGCCAACATCCTGCAAATGCTGAAGCTGCCCGACGGCACCGTGAAGGTGCTGGTCGAGGGCGCCCAGCGCGCCCGCATCAACCACATCAGCGACACGCCCTCGCACTTCATCGCCGACCTCACCCCGGTCGAGGTCGAGCCGGGTGACACGGCCGAGGTCGAGGCGATGCGCCGCGCGATCGTCCAGCAGTTCGACCAGTACGTCAAACTGAACAAGAAGATTCCGCCCGAGATCCTCGCGTCCCTGGCCGGCATCGACGACGCCGGCCGCCTGGCCGACACCGTGGCCGCCCACCTGCCGCTCAAGCTCGAGCAGAAGCAGGTGATCCTCGAGATCTTCAATGTCGCCAAGCGCCTCGAGCACCTGCTCGGCCAGCTGGAAGGCGAGCTCGACATCCTGCAGGTGGAGAAGCGCATCCGTGGCCGCGTCAAGCGCCAGATGGAGAAGTCCCAGCGCGAGTACTACCTGAACGAGCAGGTCAAGGCCATCCAGAAGGAGCTGGGCGAAGGCGAGGAGGGCGCGGACATCGAGGAACTCGAGAAGAAGGTCCTCGCCGCCAAGATGCCCAAGGAAGCCCTGGAAAAAGCCCAGGCCGAGATCAAGAAGCTCAAGCTGATGTCCCCGATGTCGGCCGAGGCGACCGTGGTGCGCAACTACATCGACACCCTGGTGTCGCTGCCCTGGAAGAAGAAGTCCAAGGTCAGCAACGACCTGCCGAACGCCGAGAAGGTGCTCGACGCCGACCACTACGGCCTGGAAAAGATCAAGGAACGCATCCTCGAATACCTCGCAGTGCAGCAGCGCGTGGACAAGCTCAAGGCGCCGATCCTGTGCTTCGTCGGTCCTCCGGGCGTGGGCAAGACCTCCCTCGGCCAGTCGATCGCCCGCGCGACCAACCGCAAGTTCGTACGCATGGCGCTGGGCGGCGTGCGTGACGAAGCCGAGATCCGCGGCCACCGCCGCACCTATATCGGCTCCATGCCGGGCAAGGTGCTGCAGTCCCTGATCAAGGTCGGCGTGCGCAACCCGCTGTTCCTGCTCGACGAGATCGACAAGATGGGCGCGGACTTCCGCGGCGACCCGTCGTCGGCCCTGCTCGAAGTGCTGGACCCGGAACAGAACCACACGTTCTCGGACCACTACATCGAGGTGGACTTCGACCTGTCGGACGTGATGTTCGTGGCGACCTCGAACTCCTTCAACATCCCGCCGGCGCTGCTGGACCGGATGGAAGTGATCCGCCTGTCGGGCTACACGGAGGACGAGAAGACCAGCATCGCGCTGCGCTACCTGCTGCCGAAACAGGTCAAGAACAACGGCCTGAAGGAAGGCGAGATCGCCGTGTCCGAAGGCGCCATCCGCGACATCATCCGCTACTACACGCGGGAAGCGGGCGTGCGCTCGCTGGAACGCGAAGTGTCGAAGATCTGCCGCAAGGTCGTGAAGATGCTGCTGCTGAAGGGCTCCGAGAAGAAGGTCACGGTCACGCCGAAAAACCTGGACAAGTTCCTGGGCGTGCGCCGCTACGACTTCGGCGTGGCCGAGAAGCAGAACCAGGTTGGCCAGGTGGTCGGCCTGGCCTGGACCGAAGTGGGCGGCGACCTGCTCACCATCGAGGCCGTGACCATGCCCGGCAAGGGCCACGTGGTGCGCACCGGCACCCTGGGCGAGGTGATGAAGGAGTCGATCGAGGCGGCCCGCACGGTGGTGCGCTCGCGCGCCAATCGTCTGGGCATCAAGAACGAGGTGTTCGAGAAGATGGACATCCACGTGCACGTGCCGGAAGGCGCGACGCCCAAGGACGGTCCGTCCGCCGGCATCGCGATGACCACGGCCATGGTGTCCGTCTTCACCGGCATCCCGGTCCGCTGCGACGTGGCGATGACGGGCGAGATCACGCTGCGCGGCGAAGTGCTGCCGATCGGCGGACTGAAGGAAAAGCTCCTGGCCGCGCACCGCGGCGGGATCAAGCTCGTGATGATTCCCGAAGAGAACGTCAAGGATCTCGCGGAAATTCCCGAGAACATCAAGAACAACCTCGACATCCAGGCGGTGCGCTGGGTCGACCAGGTGCTGCAGACGGCGCTCGAGCGCTTGCCCGAGCCCATCAGCAGCGATGCGGCCGCTGTCGTCGCGCCGCTGCCCGCGGTTGCCACCGAATCGACGAAACA
>DASRUW010000038.1:0-2387 GCA_035655255.1 Telluria sp.
GAGGTCAACATTCCGGCGCCTCCCGCGCCGCCCGCCCCGCCGAAGCTGCCGGACATCCCGGCCGGCGCCCACGCCGCCTGCGCCAAGGCGGCGGCGGGCACCAGCGTCACCTGGGTGCTGCGCCCGGGCGCCACCATGCGCGGCGTGTGCGAGAAGGACGGCGGCAAGATGGTGTTCTCGCTGCGCAGCTACACCGAGACCGACTGAGCTCCGTTCTAGACAATTCGTTCTAGTTGCAGTATGCTGGGTCCATGTCCGCCGCCACGCCGCCGAAACCCACCGCCGCCGAACTCGACCTGCTGCGCCTGCTCTGGCAGCTCGGCCCGAGCACGGCCAAGCAGGTGCACCAGGCGGCCGTCGCAACGCGGCCGGACATGGCCTACGCCACCGTACTGCGCCTGCTCCAGGTCATGCACGCCAAGGGCATCCTCACCCGCGACGAGAGCGAACGCGCCCACGTCTACGCGCCGGCCCAGGCGCAGGAGTCGATGCAGACCAGCCTGGTCAAGGAGCTGATCCACAAAGCCTTCGCCGGTTCCGGCAAGGACCTGGTGCTGGCCGCGCTGCGCGGCCACGTCACCGACAAGGAACGGGCGGAGATCCAGTCCTTCCTGGACCAGACCAAATGAAAGCCGACAAACCCGTCCCGCCGCCGGAACCGGCACTGGAAGACTGCTGCACCAGCGGCTGCGTCTACTGTGTCTTCGACGTGTACGCGGAAGCCATGGAACGCTACCGGGAGCAGCTGGCCGCATGGGAAGCTGCCACTGCCGAAGCATAAGCCGAAGCATGCCGCAGGGCCGCGCCCAGGGGTGCCCGCTTAGCTGACGAGGCCCACGCGGGCCACCCAGGCGGGCACGGCGCGGCTCCAGAAGTCCGCGCAGGAGTCCGGCGTCCCGATTGCCAGCTCCAGTGCCTGCGCCGCCGCCAACAGGGCCGCCAGCGCGGCGTGGGCGTCGTCGGCCACGATGGCGGTGGCGCCGGTCTGCTTGGAGAGCTTTTCGCCGTTGGCGTTGCGCACCACCGGCACGTGCAGGTAGCGCGGCGTCGGCACGCCCAGCAGGCGCTGCAGGAAGATCTGGCGCGGCGTCGAATCGATCAGGTCCGCACCGCGCACGACGTCGGTCACGCCCTGCTCCGCGTCGTCCACGACGACGGCCAGCTGGTAGGCCCAGAAGCCGTCCGCGCGCTTGAGCACGAAGTCGCCCGATTTGGACGCCAGGTGCTGCACCACGTGCCCGGCCAGGCGGTCGTCGAAGGCGATGACGTCGAAAGGCGCGTCCGGCACGCGCACGCGCAGGCTGCGCATGGTCTTGCCGGGGCCGAGGCCGTAGCGGCAGGTGCCGGGGTAGATGGCCGAGCCGTCGGGCGCCAGGCCGAGGCGCGAATCGGCGATCTCGCGCCGGTTGCAGCCGCAGGGATAGGCGCTGTCGGCCAGGCGGTCGAAGGCGGCCTGGTACAGGTGCTTGCGCCGGCTTTGCCACACGACCTCGCCGTCCCAGGCCATGCCGAGCTTTTGCAGCAGGTCGAGGATGGCGCGGTCCGCGCCGGCCACGCTGCGCGCCTCGTCCACGTCTTCGATCCGCAGCAGCCACCGGCCGGCATTGGCGCGCGCGTCCAGGAAGCTGGCCAGGGCCGCCACCAGCGAGCCTGCATGGAGCGGTCCGGTCGGGGACGGCGCGAACCGTCCAATGTACTGCGGTTTCACTTCGCCGCGCGCGCCTTGATCAGGGCCGTGACTTCCTTGCCGACCTCGTTCGGCACGGCCATCGAGAGCTGGTAATGCGCGATCTGGTAGCCGCCCGCCTTCGTGCGCAGGATCACGCCGCTGGCCTGGCATGGCCCCATCTGGGTGTCGAGCAGCTCGTCGAACCAGATCACGCTGCGGTCCGGGACGGCGTAGACGTTACGCTTGACGGCCTTGAACGACCAGGCCGAGCCGCGCTCGAAGAAGCGCCTGGCCCAGGCGCGGAATTCCTCGCGGTGCCACAGCTCCGTCTTGTCGGTGCCGATGTAAACACCGTCCGGCGCGATCTTGTCGAAGTAAGCCGGCCGCGCGTGGGCGGCGTCGTCGTGCCATTCGTCGAGGAAGGCGCCGACCTGGCGCCGCAGCTCGGCATCGGCGGTCTGCGCCTGCACGGCCCAGGTGCAGAGGAAAAGGCAACAGGCCAGCAAAATCTTTTTCATGCGGGTTATTGTACTCGTCGGCCACGGGCCTATAATCGTTGCCGGAGGGCAAATATGAAAAGAAGAAGAATGTTGTCGGGCGGGTTCGCGCTCGGCCTGCTGTCTGCCGCCGCGCAGGCCCAGACCAGCGTGCAGGTCTCCGGCGTGCTCGACCTGTACGCGGGCACGTCCGCCAGCAGCGGCTCTCCGGTGCGCGACAC
>DASRUW010000039.1:0-2006 GCA_035655255.1 Telluria sp.
CGAGATCCCCGGCCTCATCGCGCTGCTCGGCACGTTCATGATCATGGTGATCATCCTCGCCGTGCTGGCCCTCATCGTGGTGAAGGCGCTGGCCGGCTCGCCCTGGGGCAGCTTCACGGTCATGGCGACCATTCCGATCGCATTGTTCATGGGCGTGTACACCCGCTACCTGCGCGTGGGCCGCATCGGCGAAGTGTCGCTGATCGGCTTCGTGCTGCTGATGCTGGCCATCGTCGGCGGCCAGTACGTGGCCGCTTCGCCCGTGTTGGCGCCGCTGTTCACCTTCACCGGCGCGCAACTGACCTGGATGCTGATCGGCTACGGCTTCGTCGCCTCCGTCATCCCCGTCTGGCTGCTGCTGGCGCCGCGCGACTACCTGTCCACCTTCCTCAAGATCGGCACCATCGTCGGCCTGGCCCTGGGCATCGTGTTCGTGGCGCCGATGATGCAGATGCCGTCCGTGACGCGCTTCATCGACGGCTCCGGTCCGGTCTGGGCGGGCAACATGTTTCCCTTCCTGTTCATCACCATCGCCTGCGGCGCGGTGTCGGGCTTCCACGCGCTGATCTCCTCCGGCACCACGCCAAAGATGATCGAGAACGAATCGCACGCACGCCTGATCGGCTATGGGGCGATGCTGATGGAATCCTTCGTCGCCATCATGGCCCTGGTGGCCGCGTCCACCATCGACCCGGGCGTCTACTTCGCCATGAACAGCCCGGCCGCCGTCATCGGCACCACGGCCGAATCGGCGGCCCAGGCCATTTCGCAGTGGGGCTTCGTCGTTACGCCGGACATGCTGATCCAGACCGCCAAGGACGTGGGCGAGAACACCATCATCTCCCGCGCGGGCGGCGCTCCGACCCTGGCCGTGGGCATGGCGCAGATCCTGTCCAACGTCGTCGGCGGCAAGCTGATGATGGCGTTCTGGTACCACTTCGCCATCCTGTTCGAGGCGCTGTTCATTCTCACCGCGGTGGACGCGGGCACGCGCGCCGGCCGCTTCATGCTGCAGGACCTGCTGGGCGCTTTCGCGCCGAGCCTGAAGCGCACCGACTCCCTCGTTGCCAACCTCACCGCCACCGGCCTGTGCGTCGCGGGCTGGGGTTACTTCCTGCACCAGGGCGTGGTCGATCCGCTGGGCGGCATCAACACCCTGTGGCCGCTGTTCGGCATCGCCAACCAGATGCTGGCCGCCGTGGCGCTGATCCTGGCCACCGTGGTGCTGTTCAAGATGAAGCGCGCGCGCTTCGCCTGGGTCACCATCGCGCCCACCGTGTGGCTCCTGATTTGCACCTTGACTGCAGGCTGGCAGAAGATCTTCGACGCCAACGTGAAGGTCGGCTTCCTCGCCCACGCGGCCAAGTTCCAGGCGGCGCTGGATGAAGGCAAGGTGCTGGCGCCGGCCAAGTCGCTGGTCCAGATGAAGCAGGTGGTGTTCAACGACTACGTGGACGCGTCGCTGGCCGGGTTCTTCATGGCGGTGGTGCTGGCGGTGCTGGTGTTCGGCATCCGCACCGCGCTGCGCGCGCACGCGCACGAGCACCCGACCGCGCGCGAGAGCGTGGCCGCGCCCCTGCCCCAGGTGCAGTGATGTTGTCCGACCTGGCGCAGGCAGGCCGCTATCTGGGCCAGAGCATCCGGCTCATGGTCGGCCTGCCCGACTATGCCCAGTACGTGGAGCACCGGGAGGTCACCCACCCCGGTGAACCCGTCATGAGCTACGAGGAGTTTTTCCGCGAGCGCCAGGAGGCCCGCTACGGCTCCGGCAAGCGCGGCGGCTGTTGCTGAGGCTTGTGGCCGATCAAAGGGGTGGGCGGTGCCGGCTCGTATATTTTTCCAGCCGGCATTGCCCACTAGAAAAAGATCGACGCCATGCTCAATCTCGAGCGTTCCAGCCTCAGCCAGAAGCTCTCGCTGCTTTCCCTGCTTTCCACGGCGACGGCCTTGTTCGGGGTGTTCCTGGCCTTTGCGGTCAGCTCCGTCACCGAGCACCGCGACGACGA
>DASRUW010000040.1:0-8227 GCA_035655255.1 Telluria sp.
GTTCCTGCTTGCGCAGGCGTGCCGCGTTGTCGATCTCCAGGCCGAGTGCCATCTCGAGGAGGGCAGAGACGTGCATGGCCTTCAGTTCAGATAGATGCATGGATTTGTGCGGTCCCGTGACGGGAACAAAGGAGGGATCCAGGGGGATGGGTTAATGAAACTGGCGGCGGCGCAGGACGCGCCACCGCGGCAATAGCGGACGCTATCTTACCTCAGATATTGCTGTCAATGAAAGACGTCAGTTGGCCTTTTGCCATGGCGCCCACTTTCTGGGCGGCGGCGACGCCGTTCTTGAACAGGATCAGGGTCGGAATCCCGCGGATGCCGAACTTGGCCGGCACCTGCTGGTTGGCGTCCACGTCCATCTTGGCGATCTGGATCTTGCCTTCGTATTCCTTGGCCACTTCTTCCAGGATCGGCGCGATGGCCTTGCACGGCCCGCACCACTCCGCCCAGAAGTCGACCAGGACCGGGCGCTCGGACTTGAGCACGTCGGTTTCGAAGGAAGCGTCGCTGATGTGTTTGATGTTTTCGCTCATTGTTGGTCCTCATAGGAGGTGGGTTGCGCCTGAGGGCTGCGATCTTTCAACCGGGGACAAACAGCAGGAGGGATCAGGCGGGATTTCAGCGCGCATCATAACCCATTTTTTTCCGGCGTGTCGCCGCGGCGGTCAAAAAACTTGCTTTAGTGTCATTCGGCCGCGGCCAGGGCGCGCGCGGCGAAGGGTGCGACGGCGGCGCGCAGCTCGGCCAGGTCGATCGGCTTGCGGTAGGCGCCCAGCACGTCCAGGCCCTGGGCCCGGGCCAGGCGCTCGGCGGCGCGGCGCACCCCGCTGTCCATGCCGGATAGCAGCATGACCGTGCCCTGGTAGCGCTGGCGGGCCGCCTCGTTGAGAAATTCGATGCCGTCCAGGCCGGGCATGGACAGGTCGCAGATCAGCAGTTCCGGGGCCTGCTCGGCCAGGGTGCGCAGGCCGCGCGCGGGATCGGATTCGGTCAGGATGACGCAGCCGGGTCCGGCCAGGCCGGCCATCTCGAGCATGTCGCGCATCAGGTCGAGCGTGAACACGTCGTCGTCCACGACAAGCACGTGGAGCGGGCGGGTGGCGCGTGGGCGGGTATCCATGGCGAACTAATTATGCACTGGAATTAATGCCTGAAAGAAAATATTTGCGGTCGTGGAATATTGTTGACGATCAGTCATCATTCGCGAACGTTGTATTCAGCATGACCTGCTCCGTGATTTTTTCAAGCAGACGCCACAGTTGTTCGATCAGCATGGCGGCCTCGGCCCGCTCCTGCTCGTGGCTGCCGGCGGCCAGGTTCTCCAGCCGCAGGCACAGGTCGGCCATGCCCATCGCGCCCACCGTGCGGGCGGAGGACTTGATCCGGTGGCCCAGCTCGCGCAGGCGGGCGATGTTGCCGGCCTTGAGGGCGGCGTCCATTTCCTCGAAGCCTTCCTGGGTCGACTGCAGGAACTTGAAGGCGAACTTGCGCACCTTCTCCTGGTTGTAGGAGAGCAGTTTGGCCAGCACCGTCAGGTCGATGATGGCCGGGTCGCCCACCATGGCGCGGAAGCCATGCGGAGCCAGCGCCGGCGCTGCCTCGGCCGGCACGCTGCGCGCGGGCAGCCAGCGCGCCACGGTCTGGAACAGCACCAGCGGCTGGATCGGCTTGGGCAGGAAGTCGTCCATGCCCGCCTCCATGCAGCGCGCGCGGTCGGCGCTGGTGGCGTTGGCGGTCATGGCGATCACGCGCAGGTCCTTCATGTGCGCGTCCTGGCGGATCCGGCGCGTCGCCTCCAGGCCGTCCATCACGGGCATCTGGACGTCCATCAGGACGAGGTCGAACTGGGCCTTGCGCAGCAGGTCCAGCGCCTCCATGCCGTTGCCGGCCAGGCAGACGGCGGCGCCGGCGCCTTCCAGCATCTCCAGCGCGATCTGCTGGTTGAAGGTGTTGTCCTCGACCAGCAGGATGCGGGCGCCGCGCACCGAGGCGTCGCTGTCCGTGGCCGCTTCGGCCGGCCGCGGGACCGGTTCCGGCGCCGGTTCCGGCAGCGCGTCCAGCTTGCCCACGCGGGCCGTGAACCAGAAGCGGCTGCCGGCGCCCGGCGCGCTCTCCACGCCCACTTCGCCGCCCATCAAATGGGCCAGCTGCTTGCAGATCGCCAGGCCCAGGCCGGTGCCGCCATAGGCGCGGGTGGTGGAGGAATCGGCCTGCTGGAAGGACTGGAACAGGCGCGCCTGCTCCTCTTCCGACAGGCCGATGCCGTTGTCGCACACCTCGAAGCGCAGCAGGCAGCTGTCGGCGTCCTCGGCCGCCTTGGCCACGCGCACGACGATGGTGCCGCGCTCGCTGAACTTGATGGCGTTGTTGGTGTAGTTGATCAGCACCTGGCCCAGGCGCAGCGGGTCGCCCTGCATCGCCTTGGGCAGGTCCGGCGCGACGTCGAATTCCAGCGCCAGTTCCTTGGTGGCGGCCTTGGGCGCGACCACGGTGGTCACGGTCTGCAGCACGTGTTCGAGCGAGAAGGCGACCCGGTCCACCTCCAGCTTGCCGGCCTCGATCTTGGAGAAGTCCAGGATGTCGTCGATGATCCCGAGCAGGTGCTCGCCGGCGAAGCGGATCTTTTCCAGGTAGTCGCGCTGGCGCGGATTGAGGTCGGTCTTGAGCGCCAGGTAGGCCATGCCGATCACGCCGTTCATCGGGGTGCGGATCTCGTGGCTCATGTTGGCCAGGAACTGGCCCTTGGCCTTGCTGGCTTCCTCGGCCACCTTCTTGGCCAGGTCGAGCTGCTGGGTGCGCTGCTGCACGCGCTCTTCCAGGTGCTCGTTCAGTTCGCGCAGCTCCTGCTCGATGGCGGTGGCGGTCGTGATGTCCACCGTCAGGCAGATCAGGTAGTCGGGCCGGCCCTGCTCGTTGAACACGGCCTTCTTCAGCACGCGCAGGGTGAGCTCGCGCTCCAGCACGGGGTTGTAGACGGTCTCCGTGTAGTCGATCAGGCCGCCGCGCTCGAAGGCCTCGCGGTCCTTGGCGCGGAAGCGTGCCAGCTGCTCCTCGGTGAAGCCGCTCTTCGCGGTGCCGCTGCGCTGCTCTTCGAGGGTGTAGCCGAAGTGCTGCTCGCAGGCGGTGTTCATCAGCACCAGGCGGCTCCCGCTGTCCTTGATGAACAGGCCGATCGGCAGCATGTCGATGATCTGCTGCAGGCGGTGCTCGCTCTCGCGCAGGGCCGCTTCGCTGCGCTTGTGGAAGGTGATGTCGGTCAGCGAGGACACCACCATGTAGACTTCGCCGCGCTCGTCGCGCACGGGCTCGGCGTTCACGGACAGCCAGTGCAGGGCGCCGTCCGGCTGGGTCACGCCCATCACCACGGCGCGCACCGGCTGGCCGGTCGCCAGCGCCACCCGCACCGGATGTTCGTGCGCTTCGAACACGCGCCCGTCCTCGTGCACGGCGGGCCAGAACGCGGGCGCGCTCGGGCCCAGGGTCAGCATGCGGCGCGCCGCGGCATTGCTGTCCAGGACGCGGCCCGACTTGTTCTGCACGATCAGGCCGCTGGAGACGGCGTTGAACACGGAGGCCATGCGGGTGTTGGAATCGGCCAGGGCCACTTCGGCCACGCGCCGCTGGCTGATGTCGCGCAGCGAGACGATGGTCAGGCGCTGGCCGTTGGACGTCATGGGCGTCAGGTTCACTTCGGCCGGGAAGCGGGTGCCGTCCTTGCGATAGGCGGAGAGGACGTGGTTCGGCTCCGGCGCCGACTGCACGCCCGGCGCCAGGCGCGCCGCCTGCATGCCGTCCAGTTCATCCAGGCCGTAGCCGAAGCTGGCGGCGCACAGCTGGTTGGCATTGCGGATGCGGCCGGTGGCGTCGATCACCAGCATCGCCTCGGGCGAGGCCTCCAGCACGGCGCGCACGCGCGCCTCCTCCGCTTCCTTGCGCGCGCTGATGTCGGCCAGGCCGCCGGCCAGGCGCGCCGGCCGGCGCTTGCCGTCGCGTGCGATCACCACGCCGCGTCCCAGCATCCACTTGTAGCGGCCGTCCTTGCAGCGCAGCCGGAACTCGAAGGCGAAGCCGCGGTTGTCGCCCGGTTCGGAGCCGCGCAGGAACTCGGACAGCTGCTGTTCCAGTTGGGGGCGGTCGTCCGGGTGCAGGTGGCGCAGCCACTCGTTGTAGTCGATTTCGAATTCGTCCGGCCCGTAGCCGAGCAGTTCCTTGTAGCGCGTCGACAGGGTCAGGCGCCCGCTGGCGCGATCCCAGTGCCACATGCCTTCGCCCGCGTTTTCCAGCGCCAGGCCCCACAGGTTCTCGGTGCCGGACAGGCGCTCCTCGGTCTCGCGCAGGGCCGCGCGCTCGGCGCGCAGGGACGCGGTCAGGCGCGCGAAGCGCCACGCCACCCCGCCCACCACCAGCAGCAGGGCGGAGGCCGCGGCCAGGATCGCGTACACGGTCGACAGGTCGCGCGAGGGCGGCTGGTACAGGAAGCCTTCCAGCGACATGTTGGCGGGCACCTGGCCGAAGGCGACGTACTGGTCGGCGATGGCGCGCCAGCGGGCCGGGTTGATGTAGCCCGGCTCCACGATCTCGAGCTCCATCAGCGGGACCATATGTTCGGCCTCGTACATCAGCTGGGCGCGGGTGGCGCGCTGCGGGTAGCGCGCGCGGATCAGGTCCGCGATTTCGTCCGGGTGCGCCATCGCGTAGGCGAAGCCGCGCGGCGTCGCCTCACGCACGGCGGCGGCACGGTGTGGGTGGGCGGACAATTCCGCTTCCGTCGTGTACAGCAGGTCGCCGTAGAAGTCGATCCCGGCGCTGCGCGGCGAGATGGTCGAAAAGCCGAAGTGGTCGCGTTCCAGCTTGTACGGATTGTCGGTCACGTAGGACGCCATCGCGTCCACCCGGCCGTTGACCAGGTCTTCCGGGTTGTTGCTCGGGTCGACGCGGCGATAGGGCTCGGAGCCGATGCGGCGCAGGAAGGCGGGGATCTCGATGTTATCGGGGTAGAACATCAGCACCCCGTCCTTGAGCGGCACCGGACGTCCGTGTTCGTCGTGGCGCACCAGCAGCACCGCTGGCGAATGCTGGAACAGGGTGGCCAGCACCACTACCGGCTTGCCGTGCGCGCGTTCGAGCAGCAGCTTGGTGTTATGCACGCCGTATTGGGCGTTGCCATTCAGGACCGGGTCGGCCGGATTGACCCCGCGCGGCAGCTCCAGCAGGTTCACTTCCAGGCCGGCGTCCTTGTAGTAGCCCTTGGCCTGGGCCGCATAGAAGCCGGCGAACTGGAACTGGTGGCTCCATTTGAGCTGGATGGTGACCTGGTCCAGCGCGTGGGCCGGCGCGGCCGCCCAGGCGAGCACCACCATACAGACGCGCAGGACACGGCGCGGCGCGGCGAGGAGGGCGGTCAGGCGGGACAGCGGCACGAAGCTTCCTTCGGTGAAAAACGATTGCACCGTGAACACATGGTAGCGAGATTCCCTGGCCTTGTGAAAGGAAAAGCGCGCTTACGGAGCCCCGACGCTGCCGGCGAATTGGTAACGGTGGCCCGGATGCCACATGGTGGCCGACGTGGCAAGCTGGCCGAAGGCCCGCGTGCGGCGGCGCAGCACGAGGCAGCACTGGTCCGGCGCGATGTCGAGCATGCGTGCGATGTCGGGCGGCGGGGCCAGGGCCTCGATGCTGTAGGTGGCGCCCTGCAGGGGCGCGACCACGGTCAGGTATTCGTTCGGCGTGACGGCGGCGAAATCCTGTTCCAGGTAGTCGGGCGCGCAGGCGGGATTGACCCAGCGGTCCTCGACCTGGATCGGCACGTCGTTTTCGAAGTGGACCAGGACCGAATGGAACAGGGGCGCGCCGGGCGCCAGGTCGAACTGGAGGGCCAGGGTTTCGCCGGCCTTGCCGCGTTCGAGCAGCTCCAGCCGGCTGCGGTGGACGTGGCCGCGGGCGCGGATTTCGTCGGCGATGGAGCGGATTTCGAGCAGGGTGGCCTGCACCTTTTGCGGCGCGACATAGGTGCCCGCGCCCTGGCGCCGGGTCAGCACCTGCTCCGCGGTCAGCTCGCGCACGGCGCGGTTGACGGTCATGCGCGAGACGCCGAACTGGCGCACCAGCGCCTGCTCGGAGGGGATCAGGTCGCCTTCCCTCCAGCGGCCGGCCGTGATTTCCGCCAGCAGGTAATCCTTGATGCGCTGGAAGATGGGGGTGCTCTCTTGCGCGACGGCTGGTTCCAAACTACTCTCCGCTATGGGCCGGACAAAGTCCCGATTCTAGCACCAGAACCGGTTCGTGAATTCGAAAGCAAGAGCCGGAGTGTCGCCCGCCGCGCCCCCTTCGATAATGGCATCCAGCTATCGAAAGGACGACACCATGCGAGACCAGATGAGCGATTCCTACCGTACCGCCGAACAACGCTGGGCCGCCGTGCAGGCGCGCGACAAGGCGGCCGACGGCGTCTTCTACTATTCCGTGCGCACCACGGGCGTGTTCTGCCGCCCCTCCTGCGGCGCGCGCCCGGCCCTGCGCAAGAACGTGGATTTCTACGACAGCGCCGCCGACGCGGAGGCCGCGGGCTTCCGGCCCTGCCTGCGCTGCAAGCCGACCGGGCCGAGCCTGGAGCAGCGCCGCGCCGAGCTGGTGGCGCAGGCCTGCCGCCTGATCGACGCGGCCGAGGAGGCGCCGGACCTGGAAG
This sequence comes from Telluria sp., assembly GCA_035655255.1. GTDB lineage: Bacteria > Pseudomonadota > Gammaproteobacteria > Burkholderiales > Burkholderiaceae_D > Telluria. The sequence continues at coordinate 6,692 of DASRUW010000040.1, forward strand.
CCCTGGCCGCGGCCTGCGGCGTGTCGCGCTTCCACCTGCACCGCCTGTTCAAGGAGCACACCGGCATCACCCCGCGCGCGTACGCCGCCCGCCGCCGCGCCGAGCGCGTGCAGCGCGGCCTGGGCGCGGGCGCCAGCGTGACGCAAGCCATGTACGACGCCGGCTACAACTCCAGCGGGCGCTTCTACGCCGAATCGGCCGCGCAGCTGGGCATGGCGCCGCGCCGCTACCGCCAGGGCGGCGACGGCAGCGTGATCCGTTTCGCCGTCGCCGCATGCTCGCTGGGCGCGCTGCTGGTGGCGGCCACCGAGATCGGCATCTGCTCGATCCTGCTCGGCGACGATCCGGAGGCGCTGGTGCGCGACCTGCAGGACCGCTTTCCGCGCGCCGATCTGCGCGGGGCGGAATCCGATTTCGAAGCCACCGTCGCCAAGGTGGTCGGCTTTGTCGAAGCGCCGGGCCTGGGCCTGGATCTGCCGCTGGACGTGCGCGGCACGGCCTTCCAGCAGCGCGTATGGGAAGCGCTGCGCGCCATTCCGGCCGGTTCCACCGTCAGCTACGCCGAGCTGGCCGAGCGCGTCGGCGTGCCGTCCGGGGCGCGCGCCATCGCGGGCGCCTGCGCGGCCAACCCGATCGCGGTCGCCATTCCCTGCCACCGCGTGGTGCGCAACGACGGCAGCATCTCCGGCTACCGCTGGGGCGTGGAACGCAAGCGCGCGCTGCTCGAGCGCGAGAGCGGCCAATGACCGCAGCCGATTGGCGCTGCGTGGAGGCGGCGCTGGATGCGGACGGCTACGCGTTGCTGCCGCAGTTGCTGACGCCGGACGCATGCCGGGACTTCGCGGCCATGTACGCCGAACCGGCGCGCTTTCGCAGCCGGGTGGTGATGGCGCGCCACGGCTTCGGGCGCGGCGAGTATCAGTACTTCGCCTATCCCCTGCCGGACCGGCTGCGGCAAATGCGCACGGACTTGTACGCGCCACTGGCGCGCATCGCCAACAACTGGCAGCGCACGCTGGGGCTCGACGAACGTTTTCCCGAGCTGCATGCGGACTACCTAGCGCGCTGCCATGGCGCCGGCCAGCTGCGCCCGACGTCCCTGCTGCTGCAATACGGGCCGCAGGACTACAACTGCCTGCACCAGGACCTGTACGGCGAGCTGGTGTTCCCGCTGCAGGTGGCGGTGCTGTTGTCCGCACCGGGGCGTGACTTCGAGGGCGGCGAATTCGTATTGACGGAGCAGCGTCCGCGCATGCAGTCGCGCGCCGACGTGGTGCCGCTGGGGCAGGGCGACGCCGTGGTGTTCCCCGTCCATCACCGGCCCGTGCAGGGCGCGCGCGGGCCGTATCGCGTCAATATGCGCCATGGCGTCAGCCGCATCCGCGCCGGCCGGCGCCACACCCTGGGCATCATCTTCCACGACGCTACGTAGTCCGGCGCCCCCATGCGGCGGCCAGCACGATCAACACCGCCGCGCCGGTCACGCTGGCCTGCAAGCCGGTGCCGGTCGTCACGGCGAGGACCACGGTGGACAGC
>DASRUW010000041.1:0-3046 GCA_035655255.1 Telluria sp.
GGCGGCTTCACCAGCGCGCTCACCGTCATCTACTATACCCACTACCGCGCAGGCTCACAAACGACGGTGCAGACGGACGGTTCGTACGCCGCGGCCCTGCAGGCCTTCATCGTCAACGACAAGGCCGCGCTGATCGGCACCTCCGCCGCCTACCAGCTGAACGACGCCGCCAACGAGGCCTACCGCTTCCTGCAGTATCCCGGCCTGGTCGGCCAGGTGCGGCCGATGATCCAGCAGACTCTCAACACCAGCAGCATCGACGGCCCCGACAGCGACCTGTGGCTGGCCGCCGCCACCGCGGTCGACTACTACGACAAGAGCAACTGCGCGCAATACGGCACCTGCGATTACAAGACCAAGCTGGCCGCGCGCGTCCTCCCCATCAGCTACACCTGCAGCCCGACCATCCGCGTGCGCGCGCAGGAGATGACGACAGCCCAGCTGCAGGGCACCTGCGACGCGCTCGCCGCCGAGGAGACCTATGCCCACACCATGCTGAAGACCCACTACACGCCGGTCGCCGCCGACAACAACACCTCGCTGGAACTGGTGGTCTTCGACGACTACACCAACTACCAGCGCTATGCGGGCGTCCTGTACGGGATCTCGACCAACAACGGAGGCATGTATCTGGAAGGCGATCCGGCCGACCCGAACAACCAGGCCCGCTTCATCGCGCACGAAGCGTCCTGGCTGCGTCCGGAATTCAAGATCTGGAACCTGGAACACGAGTACGTCCACTACATCGACGGCCGCTTCGACATGTACGGCGACTTCGCCGCCGCGACCGCGGTGCCGACCGTGTGGTGGATCGAAGGCGTGGCGGAGTACCTCTCGCTGCGCAACAACAACCAGAAGGCGATCGACGCTGCGCGCACCGGCGCCTACCGCCTGTCCGACATCTTCGCCAACACCTACGACATGTCCGACTACGTGAACCGCGCCTACTCCTGGGGCTACATGGCGGTGCGTTTCATGAACGAGCGCCATCGCACCGACATCGACCAGGCCATCGCCCGCTTCCGCCTGGGCGACTACAACGGCTACCAAGGGATGATGTCGATGATCGGCACCAGCTACGACAGCGAATTTTCCAGCTGGGTGGCCGGCGCGACGACCGCGGGCGAGCCGCCCGTGCCGACCGACCTGAAGGCATGCACTTCGACCAGCCAACTCGGGAAGAACTGCGCGATCGGCGGGCTGTCCTCCTCCACCCAGTCATGGCTGTACATCCTGCTGCCTTCCGGCGCGAAGAACCTGAAGATCAGCACGTCCGGCGGCAGCGGCGAAGCAGACCTGTACGTGGCCCTGGACCGCTATCCGGGGGCGAGCAGCTACGACTACGGTTCCGCCCACACCGGCAACAGCGAGTCGGTCTCGATTCCCGCGCCGGTCAGCGGTCACTGGTACTACATCATGGTGCGCGCCCGTTCGCCGTTCTCCGGCGTGACGGCCAGCGCGACCTATGAATAAGGCCTAGTGCGCCGCGGCGGGCATGCGCTGGTGCATCCGGCGCAGGCCCGCCCGCACCGCCAGCACCACCGGAATCACCAGCACGCCGGCCGCCAGTTCGGGGTTGAGCGCCACGCCCGCCACCTTGGCTGCCTTGCCCGCGTAGGACAGCAGCCCGATCACATAATAGGAGATGGCCGCCACCGACAGGCCTTCCACGGCCTGCTGCAGATGCAGCTGCTGGGCCGCGCGCGCATTCATCGATTGCAGGATGCGGCGGTTCTGGTTGGTGCGCAGCAGGTCGTTGGAGTCGGCAATGCGGCGCGCCAGCGCATCCTGGCGCGCGGCGATGGCTTCACAGGTGTTCATCGCGGGACGCAGGCGGCGGTCCATGAACTCCCCCACCGTCGGCACGCCTTCCACGCGCTGCTCGCGCAGCTCCTCGATGCGCGCGTTGACCAGGCTGAAATACGCCTTCGACGCCGCGAAACGGTACGTATTCTCCAGCGCCAGCTTCTCCATCCGCGCGGCGAGCCGCGTGATCTGGTCCAGCAAGGCCTCCTCCGCGCTCGGCTCCTCCACCATGGCGCTGGTCAGGGCCGACAGCTCCTCCTCCATCTGGTTCAGCATGGCGCCCGCCTCCTGCGCCACCGGCAGGCCCAGCAGGGCCATCATGCGGTAGGTTTCGATCTCCAGCACCCGCTGCACCAGGCGCGAGCCCTGGCGCGCCCGCATGTCCACGTCGCGCACCAGGAAGCGGCTGATCCCGTCGGCCTGGATGTCGAAATCGGTCCACAGCTCGCCGCCGGTCATCACATGGCCGCCCACCCGCATGCGTTCGTCGAAGTGCTCGTGCACGGACTGCCTGGACAACTCGGCGGCCGGACCGAGCACCAGGTCCGCCGCCACCATCACGCTGCCGGCCAGGCCAAGCAGCCACGCCTCCGGCAGCTGGTGGCGCGGCGTGCGCGCGAAAGTGGCCGCCACGTCGCGCACGGAGTCGGGGCTGTGGGCGAAGGTATAGGTGGCGAACTCGGTATGGCGCTCCCACTTCAGGCGGAAGCGGCCGAAGTCGTGGAAGAAGTAACTGGCCTGCGGCCCCGGCGCCGCGACGCCGAAGTGGGCGCACAAGGCTTCCAGCGTCTCCTGCGGCGCGGCGCCGCCAAAGATGGCGAAGTGGGAGACGGTTTCGCGCTCGCCCAACTGCAGGAAGGGACGCGAATGGATTTCGGCGGCCAAGGGCACGCGCAGGGGGTGGTTCAGGGTCGAATAGGTCGGTGGCATGGGTTGGACGGATCGAGACAGGATGCCTCCATCATGCCAGCGTTCAAAAACGTCTGCATGTTCCGTTCCTGAATTTCTTTAGGTATGGTAGCGCCGCCATCCTCACGAAGAGACTTCACGTCATGCATATTCAGCACGGCTTTGCCCGTATCGCCGCCGGAGCGCTGCTGGCGCTTGCCGCCGCGGCTGCGCACGCGCAGCAGGCCCCCGCGGCCGAGGCCTGCGACGACTTCTACCTGCATGCCTGCGGCGGCTTTCTCGCCAGCGCCAGGCCCGATGCCGCGCACCCGTCGATCGAACTGGCGAACCA
>DASRUW010000042.1:0-8285 GCA_035655255.1 Telluria sp.
GACCCGGATCAGGTTGAGGTGCGCCGGGCGCATTTTATCCATGGTCGTTTCGTGGAGCAGGGTGCCGGCGCGCTGACCGTGGAACGCCCGTCCGACGGCAAGGCCTACGCCGACGTGCCGGTGGCGGGGGCGGACCTGGTCGACCAGGCCGTGCAGGACGCCGCGCGGGCATTCAAGACCAGCGACTGGGCTCGCTGCGCCCCGCGCGAACGGGCCCGCATCCTGCGCCGCTGGGCCGACCTGGTGGAGGCCGACGCGCCGGCGCTGGCGCGCCTTGAGGCGCTTGGTTCCACCCGTCCCGTGAAGGATGCGGCCAGCTGGGACGTGCCGTTCACGGCGGACGGCATCCGCTTCTTCGCCGAGTGGGCCGACAAGATCGGCGGCGACGTCGCGCCGACCCGGGTCGACAATCTCGGCCTGACCATTGCCGAGCCCTATGGGGTGGTGGGAGCGATCGCGCCCTGGAACCTGCCGCTGGTGATGGCGTCCTGGAAGGCGGCGCCGGCCCTGGCGGCGGGCAACGCGGTGGTGCTGAAGCCGTCCGAGCTTACACCGTTCAGTGTGCTGCGCCTGGCGGAACTGGCGGTCATGGCCGGCATGCCGAAGGGGATTTTCAACATCGTGCAGGGCGACGGCCGCACCACGGGCGACGCCCTGTGCCGCCATCCGCAGGTGGCGAAGGTCACCTTCACCGGTTCCACGCGTACCGGCGCGGCCATCATGGCGGCCTGCGCGGAGAGCGGCACCAAGCCGGTGACCCTGGAATTGGGCGGCAAGAGCCCGCAGATCGTGTTTGCCGATGCGCCCGACCTGGAAAAGACCGTCCGCACCGTGGCGCGCGCTATCACCCTCAACGCCGGCCAGGTGTGTGTGGCCGGTTCGCGCCTGATCGTGCAGCGCTCCGTCGCCGACCGCTTCGTCGCGCGCCTGGCGGCCGCTTTCGCCGAACTGCGCGCCGGCCATACCTGGGACGGCGCCGCGTCGCTCAGCCCGATCATCAACCGGCGCGAGATGGAGCGCATCGACGGCATCGTGCAGCGCGGCGTCGCAGGCGGCGCGCAGATCGTCGCGGGCGGCCACGCCATCCCGATGGGCGACGCCGGCGCCTACTACCAGCCGACCATCCTGACCCGCGTCGACGGCGCCATGGACGCGGTGAAGAACGAGATCTTCGGCCCGGTCATCACGGTGCAGACCTTCGACGACGAGGAGGAAGCCCTGGCGCTGGCGGACCACCCGGATTACGGCCTGGCGGCCGGCATCCACACGGCCGACATCGGCCGCGCCATGCGTCTGGCGCGCGGCATCGAGGCGGGGACGGTGTGGATCAACCGCTATGGGCGCAGCTCCGACTACGTCATTCCGACCGGCGGCTACAAACGCTCCGGAATCGGCAAGGACCTGGGCCGTCAGGCGTATGAGGCGAACCTGCATTTCAAGAGCGTGCTGGTGGATTTCGCGGCGTGAATTTTGACGCGGCAATTTATGCTACGTCAGCTGCGAAATACCACGCATTCTGTGTTTTGCCCGCGCCAAATCGAGACAATCGCCGTGGGCGCCAATGGTTAAATTCTCGTCAGGAGGAAGCACGCATGAACGTGCTTCCAGACCCCGGATCCAACCATCGAATCAAGGAATAACGACATGACTACCCAGCTGCGGCCCAAATACATTTCCTTCGACTGCTACGGCACCCTGATCAACTTCCGCATGGCCGACGTGGCGCGCGAAGTGTTCGCCGACCGTATCTCGCCCGAGCAGATGCTCCAGTTCACCCGCGATTTTTCGGCCTACCGCCTGGACGAAGTCATGGGAGACTGGAAACCCTACAACGAGATCGTCTGCAACGCCGTGCAGCGCACCTGCAAGCACTGGGGCATCGAGTACCGCGACAACGAAGGCATGACCTTTTATCATGCCGTGCCGACCTGGGGCCCGCACGCCGACGTGCCGGACGCGCTGGCGAAGCTGGCCAAGGCCTATCCGCTGGTGATCCTATCGAACGCCATGAACGAGCAGATTCCGCACAACGTGGAAAAGCTGGGCGCGCCGTTCCACCGCGTCTACACGGCACAGCAGGCCGGCGCCTACAAGCCGCGCCTGCAGGCCTTCGAGTACATGCTCGACCAGCTCGGCTGCAGCCCGGACGACATCCTGCACGTGTCGTCCAGCCTGCGCTACGACCTGATGTCCGCGCACGACATCGGCATCAAGAATAAAGTCTTCGTCGGCCGCGGCCACGAGCCCGGTACGCCGTATTATGGCTACCACGAGATCAAGGACCTGGGCGGTTTGCCCGGCCTGGTCGGGCTGTAAGGCGCAGACGAACACGGAACCCAGCGATGAAGCTTGAATCCTACTGGCTCGATACCGCTCCGGCCTTCCGGACCGGCGCCCAGGGTGGCGTCTCCGGACGCGCCGACGTGGCGGTGGTCGGCGCCGGCTTCACCGGCCTGTCCGCCGCCCTGGCCTTGGCCAGGCGCGGCGCATCGGTGACGGTGCTCGAGGCCGGGCGCGTGGTCGGCGAAGCCTCCGGGCGCAATGGCGGCCATTGCAGCAGCGGCCTGGCCCACGACTTCGGCGCCTTGTCGACCCGCCTCGGCCTCGAGAAGGCGCGCCAGTTCTACCGCGCCTATTGCGAGGCGGTCGATACGGTGGAGAGCCTCATCCGCCAGGAGAACATCGCCTGCGACTTCGCCCGGGTCGGCAAGCTGAAACTGGCCGCCAAGCCTGAGCATTACGACAAGCTGGCGCGCGCCTGCGAGCTGCTCCGGCGCGAAGCCGACCCCGACGTGCGCATGGTGGAGCGGGCGCAGCTCGGTTCGGAAATCGGCTCGGACAGCTTCTACGGCGGCATGCTCCAGACCACCAGCGCCCAGATGCACATGGGGAAATTCGGCGTGGGCCTGGCCCAGGCCGCCGTGCGCGCCGGCGCCCAGGTGTTCGAGCAGGCGCCCGTCACGCGGATCGAGCGGCTGGCCAACGGCGGGTTCCGGCTCACCGGCCCGCGCGGCGTGGTCGAGGCCAAACAGGTGCTGCTGGCGACGGGGAATTCGCGCGTCGGTCCGTTCTTCCACTTCCGGCGCCGCATGATCTCGGTCGGCAGCTTCATCATCGCGACGGAACCGCTGGATGCGGGCCTGATCCAGCGCCTGCTGCCGCACCGGCGCAATTACGTCACGTCCAGGAACATCGGCAACTACTTCCGCCTGTCGCCGGACAACCGCCTGCTGTTCGGCGGCCGCGCGCGGTTCGCCATGTCCAACCCACGCTCCGACATGAAGAGCGGCGCCATCCTGCGGGCCAGCATGGAAGACATGTTCCCGGAGCTGCGCGGCATCGGCATCGATTATTGCTGGGGTGGCCTGGTCGACATGACGGCGGACCGCCTGCCGCGCGCCGGCGAGCACCGCGGCATGTATTTCTCGACCGGCTACAGCGGCCACGGGGTGCAGATGTCGGTCCACATGGGGCAGGTGATGGCCGACGTCATGGCCGGCCAACCGGAACGCAATCCCTGGCAGGGCCTGGACTGGCCGGCCATTCCGGGGCACTTCGGCAAACCGTGGTTCCTGCCGGTGGTGGGGGCGTATTACCGGTTCCAGGACTGGTTGCATTGAAAGGAACGGAGCTCACCATGAACAGCCATGCCTTGCGACTGATCGCCAACCGGCTTGGGGTCGCCTTGCTGACGCTGGCCGCCGTGTCGGTGGTCATTTTCACCATCACCAACATGCTGCCGGGGGATGCGGCCCAGGCCATCCTGGGGCAGGACGCCACGCCCGAGCTGCTGGCCGCCCTGCGCATCAAGTTCGGCCTGGACCAGCCGTCCTACGTGCGCTATTTCCACTGGCTGGCCGGGCTGTTGCACGGCGACCCAGGCTACGCGATGGCCAACGACCTGCCGGTGGCCCAGCTGGTTGGGGCGCGCCTGCCCAATTCCCTGATGCTGGCGGCGGCCACCACCGCCGTGTCGGTGCCCCTGGCCCTGTTCATCGGCATCTCCAGCGCCATGTTCCGCGGTTCGCTCTACGATCGCGCCGTGAACATGGCGACCGTGTGGGTGGTGTCGGTGCCGGAATTCCTGATCGCCACCGTGGCGGTGCTGATCTTCGCCGTCAAGCTGCACTGGCTGGCGGCCCTGTCGCGCACCGACGACATCGCCACCCTGGGCCAGTTCCTGCGCGTCTACGCCATGCCGGTGCTGACCTTGTGCTGCGTGATCGTGGCGCAGATGGCGCGCATGACCCGCGCCGCCGTGATTGACCAGCTTACCTCCTCGTACGTCGAAATGGCGCGCCTGAAGGGCGTGCGGCCGGTGCGCATGGTGTTGACCCACGCTCTGCCCAATGCGGTCGGCCCGATCGGCAATGCCGTGGCGCTGTCTCTGTCGTACCTGATCGGCGGCGTGATCATCGTCGAATCCATCTTCAATTATCCCGGCATCGCCAGTCTGATGGTCGACTCCGTGACCATGCGCGACATGCCGGTGGTGCAGGCCTGCGCCATGCTGTTCTGCGCCGGCTACCTGGTGCTGCTGACCGTGGCCGACGTGACCGCCATTCTGTCCAACCCGAGATTGCGTAAATGAGACCCTCCGCACCACCTTCCGCCGTTCCCCCCGAGGCGCCCCGCAAGCCGCGCCGGCACCTGTCCGCCGCCGGCCTGGCCGGCGCCGCGGTGGTGGGTTTCTGGATCCTCATGGCCCTGATCGGCCCCTGGATCGCGCCGGACGACGTCGGCAGCATGAACGGCGACGCCGTGTTCGCGCCCATCAGCGCGCACTATCCGCTCGGCGCCGACTTCCTCGGGCGCGACATGCTGTCGCGCATCCTGCAGGGGGCGCCGTACACCGTCGGCGTGGCGCTGGCGGCCGTGCTGGTGGCCAGCGTCGGCGGTACCGCCCTGGCTCTGTTCGCAGCGGCGCGCGGCGGCTGGTTCGACAGCGTCGTGAGCCGCATCGTCGACGTCCAGCTCAGCATTCCGACCAAGCTGCTGGCCCTGATCATGGTCGCCGCCTTCGGTTCGGCGGTGCCGGTGCTGATCCTGACGGTCGGCATCGGCTACATGCCGGGCGCTTTCCGCATCGCCCGTTCCCTGGCAGTGAACGTGCAGGCAATGGAATACGTGCAGGCCGCCCGCGCACGGGGCGAGGGCCTCGGTTACATCACCTTCCACGAGATGCTGCCGAATATGCTGCGGCCGGTGCTCGCCGACTTCGGCCTGCGCTTCCTGTTCATCGTGCTGCTCCTGAGCGGTTTGAGCTTCCTTGGCCTGGGCGTGCAGCCGCCGGCGGCCGACTGGGGCTCGCTGGTGCGGGAGAACATCATCGGCCTGAGCGAGGGCGCGCCGGCCGTGATCGTGCCGGCCATCGCCATCGCCACCCTGACCATTGCGGTGAACATGATGATCGACGGTTTTGCCGGCCGCAAGCGCCGCGGAGGCGAATGAGATGAGCGAAATCGTCAAGGTATCCGGCCTGCGGGTCACGGCCCGCAACGACCTCGATGAAGAGGTCACCATCGTCCACGACGCGCATTTCTCGATCAACCAGGGCGAGGTGTTGGCCCTGATCGGGGAATCCGGCTCGGGCAAGAGCACCATCGCGCTGGCCTTGATGGGCTATGCGCGCGCCGGCTGCCGCCTGGCCGGCGGCACGGTCAGCGTGGCCGGGCATGCCATGCTCGCGCTCGACGAACGGGAACTGGCCGCTCTGCGCGGCCGCAAGGTGGCGTATATCGCGCAAAGCGCGGCGGCCTCGTTCAACCCCTCCAAGCGCCTGATGGACCAGGTGATCGAGAGCGCGCTGATTCACCAGGTGATGCCGCGCGCGGCGGCGGAGGCGAAGGCGGTGCAGCTGTTCCGCGAACTGGCCCTGCCGGACCCGGAACGCATCGGCCAGCGCTATCCGCACCAGGTGTCGGGCGGCCAGTTGCAGCGGCTCATGGCGGCCATGGCCCTGATCACGGATCCCGACCTGGTGATTTTGGACGAGCCGACCACGGCCCTGGATGTGACCACCCAGATCGAAGTGCTGCGCGCCTTCAAGAAGGTCGTGCAGGAGCGCGGCAGCACGGCCGTCTACGTGTCGCACGACCTGGCGGTGGTGGCGCAAATGGCCGACCGCATCGTGGTCCTGCGCGACGGCCAGATCCGCGAGAACGGCCTGACGGAACAGATCCTCTCCGCGCCCGCCCATCCGTACACGCGCAGCCTGCTGGCAGCCATCGCGCCGAAAGCGCGTCCGGCCGGCGACCAGGTCAAGGCGGCGCCGGCGCGGCCGCTGTTGGAAGTGCGCGGCCTGGGCGCCGTCTACGGCTCGGGGAAGGGCGGGACGCCGGCCAAGCGGGTGCTGGAGGACATCGACCTCGTGATTCCGCGCGGCGCCACCATCGGCGTGATCGGCGAATCCGGTTGCGGCAAGACCACGCTGGCGCGCACGATCGCGGGCATGGTGGCCCCCTCGGCGGGACAGATCCTGCTCGACGGCGAGCCTTTGGCGCCGACGCTGGAGGGACGTGCGCGCGAGCAGTTTCGCCGCATCCAGTTCGTGTTCCAGAACGCCGACACGGCGCTCAACCCGCGCCATTCGATCGAGCGCATCCTGGGCCGGCCGCTGGAGTTCTACCACGGCATGCAGGGCGCGGTGCGCCGCAAGCGGGTGCTGGAGCTGCTCGACCTGGTGAAGCTGCCGGCCACCGTGGCCGAGCGTCAGCCGGGTGAGCTGTCCGGTGGCCAGAAGCAGCGTATCAACCTGGCGCGCGCCCTGGCGGCCCAGCCGGACCTGATCCTGTGCGACGAAGTCACCTCGGCGCTCGACACCGTCGTCGGCGCGGCCATCCTCGAACTGATGGCCGAACTGCGCAAGGAATTGAGCGTCTCGTACATGTTCATCAGCCATGACATCAATACCGTGCGCGCCATCTGCGACGAGATCGTGGTGCTGTACGCTGGACGCAAGGTTGAGGCGCGCAAGCGCGAGGCGCTGTCGCTGCCGCCATTCCATCCGTATTCGCATCTGCTGATTTCGTCGGTCCCGGCGCTGCGCCGCGGCTGGCTGGAGGAAGTGGAAGGGCGCACGCCGTCGTCGCTCCCGCCGCTGGAAGCGACCGGCGAGGCGCGCGGGTTGTGCCCCTTCATCGACCGCTGCGCGTTGCGGGTCGATGGCGTATGCAACCGGCAGCCACCGCCACGCCAGCTGCTGGAAAACGGCGGCAGCATCCTGTGCCATCACACCGATCTGGAACTGCGTAATCTACAGTCGCCGCTGCGGCTGGTCGAAGGGGAAGTGGCATGAGCCAACGATTTGTCCGTCTGGACGAAGCAAACCGGGCGCGGGTACGCATCCGCATCGATGGGCTTCCGGCTGAAGCTCTCGAGGGCGACACGCTGATGGTCGCGGTGCTCAATAGCGCGCGCCAGTTGCGCGAATCGGAATTCGGCGATGGCAAGCGGGCCGGGTTCTGCCTGATGGGCGCCTGTCAGGACTGCTGGGTGTGGACCGCGGACGGCACGCGCCTGCGCGCCTGCACCACGGTGGTCGAAGAAGGCATGCATATCATTACCAAGCAACCGGAGGCGACATGGCCCAACCTCGCGTAATCGTGATCGGCGCCGGCCCTTCCGGTGTGCGCTGCGCCGAGACCCTGGCAGCGGCCGGCCTGCGTCCGATCGTGGTGGACGAAAACCGGCGCGACGGCGGCCAGATCTACCGCCGCCAGCCCGACAACTTCACGCGCCCGTATGCCAAGCTATATGGCACGGAAGCGGAGAAGGCGCAGGCGCTGCACGAGAGTTTCGACGCCTTGCGCGGCAAGATAGACTACCTGCCCGAGACCCTGGCCTGGAACATCGCCGAGGGCAAGGTACATGTCACGAGCAACGGTCGCACCAAGGCGCTGCCTTACGACGCGTTGGTGATCTGCTCCGGCGCCACCGACCGTCTGATGCCGGTCAAGGGCTGGCACTACGCCGGCACCTACAGCCTGGGCGCGTCGCAGATCGCCCTCAAGGCGCAGGCCTGCGCCATCGGCAGCCAGGTCGTGTTCATGGGCAGCGGGCCGCTGCTGTACCTGGTGGCGTCGCAGTACGTCAAGGCCGGCGCCAACGTCGTGGCCGTGCTCGATACCTCGCCCTTCCTGCGTCGCGTGGCCGCGCTGCCGAAGCTGCTGGCGCGCCCCGACGTGCTGCGCAACGGCTTTGCGCTGGTGGCGAGCCTGAAGCGGGCGGGCGTGCAAGTGCTGACCGGCATAACGCCGCTCGAGATCAAGGGCTCTCCAGAGGCC
>DASRUW010000043.1:0-4587 GCA_035655255.1 Telluria sp.
GTCGTTCACTGAATTAAATGACTTTCGCTTCGTTCTTGAGCTTGGCCACCAGCGTGGCGACGTCCGGCACCATGATGCCGGCGCTGCGCTTGGCCGGCTCGACCACTTTCAGGGTCTTCAGGCGCGAGCTGACATCGACGCCCAGATCGGCTGGCTTGACGGTGTCGAGCGGCTTTTTCTTGGCTTTCATGATGTTCGGCAGCGTGACGTAGCGCGGTTCGTTCAGGCGCAGGTCGGTGGTGATGATCGCCGGCAGGGTCAGCGCGACGGTTTCGAGGCCGCCGTCGACTTCGCGGGTCACCGAGGCGTCGCCGCCCTCGACCACCACCTTGGAGGCGAACGTTGCCTGCGGCAGGCTGGCCAGCGCCGCGAGCATCTGCCCGGTCTGGTTGCAGTCGTCGTCGATCGCCTGCTTGCCGACGAAGACGAGCTCGGGGCCTTCACGGTCGACCAGGGCCTTGAGCACCTTGGCCACGGCCAGCGGCTCGGTCTCGACCGTGGTCTCGACCAGGATGCCGCGGTCGGCGCCGATGGCCATGCCGGTGCGCAGGGTTTCCTGGCACTGGGCCACGCCGACGGAGACGGCGACCACCTCGGTCACCTTGCCGGCTTCCTTCAGGCGCATGGCTTCTTCCAGCGCGATCTCGTCGAACGGATTCATCGACATCTTGACGTTGGCGATATCGACGCCGCTGCCGTCGGACTTCACGCGCACCTTGACGTTGTAATCGACCACGCGCTTGACGGGTACCAGGACTTTCATAGGTCTGCCTTTACGGGAATGGAAATGTTGGACGGATAAAAGTGGCCTGAATTATACCGGGAAAGCCACTTCCTCACGAAATTTAAGCACGATCGTACGATTTTTATTAGAAGAATGCGTCTAATCGGTGCGGCCTGCTTTGCCGGGCCCAAGAAAGCAGTTGCGCACGCGCAAACCGGGCGTGCCGGCGCGGAGCTAGGGTAGGAGGCTGGCCTCTCCCAACCGTTCCTGTCCCCACCTCATGTCCGATCCGCACCACAGCGCAGGCGAACGCTGGTTCGCGCTTCCAGCCGAGTCCGTGCTGGCGGCCTTGCAGACGACGGACCAGGGCCTGGCGCCGGCCGAGGCGGCGCGGCGCCTGGCGCGGGCCGGCCCCAATCTGCTCACGGCCGCGCCCGTCCGCCCCCGGCTGCTGGTCCTGCTCGACCAGTTCCGCGGCCCCTTGAACCTGATCCTGCTGGCCGCCGCGGGGGTGGCGTATTTCATGGGCAAGCGGATCGACGTCCAGGTGATCCTGGGCATCGTCTGCATCAATGCCGTCCTTGGCTACGTGCTCGAACGGCGCGCGGCCGGCGCGATCGCTGCCCTGCAGCAGCTGACCAGTCCCCGGGCGCGGGTGGTGCGCGCCGGCCAGGTCGAGGAAATCGCGGCCAGCGAGGTGGTTCCCGGCGACGTGCTCGCGCTGGAACCGGGCGACCGGGTCGCCGCCGACGCGCGCATCATCCACGCCACGGAACTGGCCCTGGCCGAGTCCGAGCTGACCGGGGAATCCCTGCCGGTCCCCAAGAGCAGCCCGGCGCTCACGGCGGACCCGCCGCCGTCCCTCGGGGACCAGCTCAACATGGCCTTCGCCGGCACCGCCGTGGTGGCCGGACGCGGGCGCGCGGTCGCGGTCGCCACCGGCATGGACACGGAGGTCGGCCAGATCGCCGCCCAGGTCGCGCACGCCCGCACCGATACCCCGGTCCAGCGCAAACTGGCCGAGTTCGGGCGGCGGCTGGGCGCCGCCGTCCTCGTGATCGTCGCCGTCGTGCTCGCGCTCGGGGTGGCACTCGGCCACCCCTTCACCGAGATGTTCTACGTGGCCATCAGCCTGGCCGTGGCCGCCATTCCCGAGGGCCTGCCGATCGCGGTGTCGATGCTGTTCGCCATCGGCGTGACGCGCATGGCGGGCCGGCACGCGCTGATCCGGCGCCTGCCGGCGGTGGAGGGACTGGGCAGCGCCACCATCATCTGCTCGGACAAGACCGGCACCCTCACCCGCAATCAAATGACGGTCACGCAGGTCTGCCTGGGCGACGCGTTGCTGCAGGTCGAGGGCGAAGGCTACGCGCCGCACGGACGGGTGCTGGCCGGCGGTGTTGAGCTCTCCCCGGCGCAGGCCGGCAACGCACGCTGGCTGGCCGCCTGTGCGCGGCTGTGCAACGACGCTATCCTGGAGCATGACGGCGCCGCCTGGAAGGTACTCGGCGATCCGACCGAGGCCGCGCTGCGCGTGCTGGCCGGCAAGCTGCGCTTCGACGAGGAATGGGAGCGTGTCGGGGAGATTCCCTTCAGCTCGGAACGCAAGTGGATGGCCACCCTCAACCGTGCCCCCGACGGCGAACTGGTGGCGCTGGCCAAGGGCGCCCCGGAACGCGTGCTGGCCCTGGCCGGCAGCTACCTGACCGCCGACGGCGCGATCTACCCGCTCGACCAGGGCGCCCGCGCGCAACTGCTCGCGGCCGGGCATGCCATGGCCGACCAGGCCCTGCGCACGCTCGCGCTCGCAATGAGGCGCGGGGTCGACCATCCCGGTGCGTTGTGCGAAGACTACCTGGACGGCAGCCTGGTGCTGTGCGGGCTGGTCGGCATGATCGACCCGCCGCGCCCGGAGGCCATCCCTGCGATCGCGGCCTGCCAGCGCGCCGGCATCCGGGTCGCGATGATCACGGGCGACCATCGCACCACCGCCGCGGCGATCGCGCGCCAGCTTGGCATCCTGCGCCAGGACCAGGTCGTGACCGAAGGGGCCGCGCTGGACGGACTGACCGACCGCGAACTGGACGCCCTGGCCCCGCGTGCGGCCGTCTACGCCCGGGTCGCCCCGGCGCACAAGCTGCGCATCGTCCAGGCGCTCCAGCGCAACGGCGCCATCGTGGCCATGACCGGCGACGGCGTCAACGACGCGCCAGCGCTGTCCCAGGCCGACATCGGCATCGCCATGGGGATCGCCGGCACCGAGGTGGCGAAGGACGCGGCCGACGTCGTGCTCGCGGACGACAACTTCGCCACCATCGTCGCCGCCGTCGAGGAGGGCCGCGCGATTTCCGCGAACCTGCGCAAGGTGGCGGAATACCTGACCGCTACCTGCGTCGGAAACATCGCCACCGTCGCCGGCGCGATCGCCCTGGACCTGCCATTGCCTCTCACGCCCGTGATGCTCCTGTGGATCAACCTCGTGGCCACGGGCCTGTTCGACAAGCCGCTCGCCCTGGAACGCGGCGACGCCGGCCTGATGGACGCGCCGCCGCGGCCGCCGGGCGAACCGCTGATTTCACGCGCGGCCTTCATCCGGCTGCTGGCCATGGGCCTGGGCATGGCCGCGGGAACGCTCGGCGTATTTGCGTGGGAACTGTCGCTCGGGACGCCGATCGACCATGCGCGCACGGAGGCGTTCACGGTCAACGCCACCTTCCAGGCCTTCAGCGCATTCGCGTTCCGTTCGGCCGAGCTGCCCTTGTTCCGCCTGCGCCCCAACTGGTGGCTGGTCGGCGCGGCCGTGGGTGCGCTGTTCGGCCAGATCCTGGCCGTGTATTGGGAACCGCTGCGCTTTCTGCTCGGCACCGTGCCGATCCAGCCCTGGGAATTCGTGCTGGCCGGCGTCGAGGGCCTGGTCCTGCTGATCGTGACGGAAATCGTGAAGCTGATCCGCTGGCAGCGGCGGCGCACTCGGCCCATGGAGCCGGCAGCATGACGCCCGCCCTGGCAGCCTTGGCCGGCAGTCTGGTCCTGGCCGCCTTCCACTTGGCCGCGCCGGTCCTGGCCCGCCTGCCGGAGCGTCAGCGCGCCCCGCTGGCGAGCTTCAGCGCCGGCACCGGCCTGGCCTACGTGCTGCTGTACCTGCTGTTCGAACTGGCCAAGTACGGCGCGCCCAAGATCCACGCCCTGCTGCCGCTCGGGCCGGAACCCCTGGAAACCCTGTTCATCGTTCTGCTGGTCACGATGTCCGCGCATTACCTGCTGCAGACGCGGCTGGAAAAGACGCCCGGCCGGCGCGACGACTACCTGGGCTTTGCGGGATTTTTCCTGCTCTACAACTTCCTCGCCGGCGCCGGCGTGGTCGAAGAGGCGCACGCCGGAGGGCTGCTCAATCTGGGGTTCTACGTGACGGCCCTGGGACTGCACCTGCTGTCCAACGACCTGTTCCTGTACCACCTGGACCCGGGCCCGCGGCACCGGCGCTGGCGCCTGGCGCTGGCGGCCATGCCCGTGCTGGGCTACGCCACGGCCACGGGGCTCGGCCTGCCCGAAGGGGTGCTGTATGGAATGTTGGCCGTGGTGGGCGGCAGCACGATCATCAGTGTGGTGCGGCACGAATTGCCGCAGCCGGAAGAATTCAACCCCGCCGCCTTCCTGGCCGGCCTGGTGCTGTATGTCGTGTTGATTTTGGCGACCTGGCGCTTCTGAGGCCCGGTGCCGGGCCGCCTGGCATGACGGCGCCGTTATTTGCGGCGCATCAAAAAGGTGAATTCGAGGCCGTTCTGGGAGTGATGCAGGAGGGCGTTGCCGGTCTGGCGGGCGAAAGCCTGGAAATCGCGCACGGAGCCGGAGTCGGTGGCGAC
>DASRUW010000044.1:0-7366 GCA_035655255.1 Telluria sp.
CCATGCCTTGCTGGTCGATGGCCGGCCCTTCACCATGCTCGGCGCGCAGGCGCACAACTCGAGCAACTATCCCGGTGCGCTCAAGCAGGTTTGGGCAGCCGTCGCCGATGCGCATGCCAACACGCTGGAAATTCCGGTGGCCTGGGAGCAGCTCGAGCCGCTCGAGGGCAAGTTCGATTTCAGCTACGTCGACACCTTGCTGGCGCAGGCGCGCGAGCGCAAGGTGCGCCTGGTGCTGCTGTGGTTCGGCACCTGGAAGAATACCAACCCTCAATACGCGCCCGAATGGGTCAAGTTCGACAACCAGCGTTTTCCGCGCATGCTCGGCCCGGACGGCAAGCCGACGTACTGCCTGTCGCCATTCGGCGAAGCCACGCTGGCCGCCGACAAACGGGCCTTCGTGGCCCTGATGCGGCACCTGAAGCAGGTGGACGAGGCGCATCGCACCGTGATCATGGTGCAGGTCGAGAACGAGGTCGGCACCTACGGCTATGCGCGCGACTACGGCGCAACGGCCGAAGCCGCGTTCCGTGCGGCCGTGCCGCCGGCCGTGCTGGCAGGCCAGAAGGCGCCCGCGCCCGGCGCTGCCAGCGGCGACTGGCGGCAGGTCTACGGCGCCTACGCCGACCAGTATTTCCATGCCTGGGCCATCGCCCGCTATGCCGAGGAAATCGCGCGCGCCGGCCGCGCCGTCTACGACCTGCCGATGTACATGAACAACGCCTTGCGCGACCCGGTCGGGGCACCGGCGCCGTGGAACAACAACTTCGCCAGCGGTGGCCCGACCTGGGACGTGCTCGGCATCTACAAGGCCGTGGCGCCGCACATCGATGTGGTCGGCCCGGACCTGTACGCGCCCGATTCGGCCGTGGTCGCGGCCAACCTGGACCGCTTCCAGCGTCCCGACAACGCGCTGTTCGTGCCGGAGATGGGCAACGCGGCCGCCTACGCGCGCTACATCTACCAGATCCTCGGGCGCGGCGCCCTCGGCGTGGCGCCGTTCGGCATCGACTACCAGGACTACAGCAACTATCCGCTCGGATCGCGCCAGACCGACAAATCGATGGCCGAACCCTTCGGCCAGATCTACGCGGCGTTCCGGCCGCTGGAGCGCCTGTGGGCCAAGTGGGCCTTCGAAGGGCGCACCCATGGCGTGGCCGAAGGCGACGACCGCAAGCCGCAGACCGTGGCGCTGCGGGGCTGGAAGGTGAAGGCCGCGTTCCGGCTCGGCCAGTTCGGCGGCGAAGACTGGCTGGCCCAGCGCGGTGACGTCGCGCCGGGCACCGAGCAGCCCAATGGCGGCTTCGCGATCGCGCAGATTGGCGCCAACGAATTCGTCGTCATCGGCCAGCGCGTGCGGCTGTACTTCGAGGGCGACGGCGCCAACGCCGGCAAGCCGTCCATGTTCGCGCGGGTGGAGGAAGGGCGGTTCGACGCCGCCGGCAAATGGATCATGGAACGCAACTGGAACGGCGACCAGGTCGACTACGGCGTCAACCTGCCGGCCCGGCCCGTCGTCCTGAAAATCCGCATGGGGACTTACTGACATGTTGGGCGTCTACGTCGCTTCCGGTGGACTTCCTGCCAGCGAGCAGATAATGTCCACCTATCTGCAATTGAAGAATTCCAGTCCGGGCCGCACCAAGACGGAGCGGGTCTATGGCGCGCTGAAGGCGACCGTGCAGCAGGTCGGAGGCGGGCACCGCCTGCCCAATGCGCGCCAGTTCGCGGCGCTGGCCGGGGTCTCGACCGGCACCGCCCACACGGCCTACCGCCGGCTGGAGGAAGAAGGTTATCTGCGTCTGTACAAGCGCTGGGGCGCGCTGACGCATTACATGGAGCAGGAACATGTCCGATAAAGCTATCCGCAAGATCGTCGTCGTCGGCGGCGGCACCGCTGGCTGGATGAGTGCCGCGCCGCTGGCGCAGATGCTGGGCAAGACCTGCGAGGTCGTCCTGGTCGAGTCGCCGGAAATCGGCACCGTCGGCGTGGGCGAAGCGACGCTCCCGACGTTGCGCTATTTCAACCGCGCGCTCGGCATCGACGAGGCGGACTTCGTGCGCAAGACCCAGGCGACGTTCAAGCTGGGGATCGAGTTCAAGGACTGGGGCCACCTGGGCAACCGCTTCTTCCATCCGTTCGGCGACTACGGACCGAACATCGAAGGCCGTTCGCCGCACATGCACTGGCAGCGCCTGGCGCGCGACATGCAGGATATGCCGCCGCTGGAAGACTGGTCGATCGCCGCCGTCATGGCGCGCGAGGGCCGCTTCGCGCCGCCGTTCAAGCACCTGGACGGGGTGACCGATACCTTCTCCTACGCCTACCATTTCGACGCCGGCCTGTACGCCGCCTATCTGCGCGACCTGGCCATGAAGCTGGGCGTGCAGCGGATCGAGGGCATGATCACCGAGGTGGAGCAGCATCCCGAGACGGGCTACATCACCGCCGTCAGGCTGCGCGACGGCCGCCGGGTCGAGGGCGACCTGTTCATCGACTGTTCGGGCTTCCGGGCGCTGCTGATCGAGGGCGTCTACAAGGCCGGCTACGAGGACTGGAGCGCCATGCTGCCCTGTAACAGCGCCCAGGCCGCGCCGTGCGCGAGCGTGGAGCAGCTCACGCCTTACACCAGGTCGACTGCGCACGGGGGCGGCTGGTCCTGGCGCATCCCGCTCCAGCACCGCACCGGCAACGGCCACGTGTACTGCAACGCCTTCACGTCCGACGAGGAGGCGTCGCGCATCCTGCTCGACAACCTCGATGGCGCCGCCCTCGGCGAGCCGCGCCAGCTGCGCTTCACCACCGGACGCCGGCGCAAGTCCTGGATCAAGAACTGCGTGGCCGTCGGCCTGTCTTCGGGCTTCCTGGAACCGCTCGAGTCGACCAGCATCAACTTCATCGAAAACGCCATCGGCTGGCTGATCCAGTACTTCCCGGACCGCGAGTTCCGGCCCGAGCTGACGGACGAATTCAACCGGCTCGTCTCGGAGCGTTACACTTTCGTGCGCGACTTCATCATCCTGCACTACAAGGTCACCCAGCGCACCGATTCCGATTTCTGGCGCTACTGCGCCGACATGCCGATCCCGGACACGCTGCAGCACCAGATTGACCTGTTCCGCGAAACGGGCCGCATGATGATCTACGACCCGCAGGGTTTCGGCATCCCGTCGCACCTGGCGATCATGACGGGGCTGGGCGTGGTGCCCAAGACCTACGATCCCTTCGTCGACCGCCTCGACTTCCACCATCTGCACGCGCACTTCTGGAACCTGCGCAAGGCCATCGCCAGCACGGTCGCCGCGCTGCCGACGCACGCCGAGTATGTGCGCAAGGAAGCCGCCGCCGCGCCGGTGGCGCAAGCGGCGGCCTGACGCCGCCTGCCCGCTTCAGCGGCAACCCGGCAGGGCCACCTCCGCGGGTGCGCCGCCCGCGACGACGCGCACGCCCGCCCGGCCGGGCTGCGCGGCACACCGCACGACGAAGGTCTGCGTGGTCCGCATGCCGGGAAAATTCCCCTGCCACGGCGCGATCGTCAGGCGCGCGCGGGCCTGGTCCCAGCTGAAACGCCGCGTGGCATGCTCTCCACGTGCATAGCCCATGCCGTCGCCCGCATCGTCGTATAGCTCGAAGCTTCCGTCCGCACCGGGATAGACACGCAGCTCCAGCGGCTCGCCGCTTTGCTGGTCCGCGTATTGCACATCCGGGCCGAGAGGCAGGATGCTGCCGGCGCGGACGAACAGGGGAATGGTCGCGATATCCGCTTGCGCGGCAATGACCTTGCCGCCTGCATGGCGCTTGCCGGTCCAGAAGTCGAACCAGTCGTTTTTGGCCGGCAGGTAGACGGTGCGCACGTCGGTGTGCGCCGTCATCACCGGCGCCACCATCAGTGCCTTGCCGAACATGTACTGGTCGGCCGTCGCCACGGCCTGGGCGTCCGCGCGGAAGTCCATGGCCAGCGCCCGCATCATGGTGCCGTTGCGGTTGGTGACGTCCCAGGACGCCGAATAGATGTAGGGCAGGAGGCGGTAGCGCAGGCGCGTGGTGTCGCGCAGGATCTTCTGCGTGGCGGGGCCGAAGCGCCAGATCTCCTTCGATTCGCCCGTCCCGTGCACGCGGAACATGGGGTTGAAGGCGCCGAACTGGTACCAGCGCGTGTACAGCTCCGCGTAGGCCGGATCGGCCGGGTCGCCGCCGAAGAAGCCGCCGATGTCGGCCGCCCAGTAGGGAATGCCGCTCAATGTGAAGTTCAGGGCGGCCGGCAGCTGCGCGCGGAACACGTCCCAAGTGCCCATGGTGTCGCCCGACCAGGTGATGGCGGCGTTGCGCTGCTGGCCGCTGTAGGCCGAACGGGTCAGGATGAAGGGGCGTTTCTCCGGCGCCGCCTTGGCCGAGCCATCGAACACCGCCGTCGTGTGCAGCAGCGGATACGCGTTGTACACCTCCGTGCCGGGACCGGCGGCAGTGGCGACTTCGCGCATCTGGCCCCACCAGCCGCCCAGTTCGGCCTCGCTGGCGTCCAGCCACCAGCCGTCCCACCCGGCCTGGCCCAGCGTGCGGCCGATCTGGTCCCAGTACAGCCGGCGGCCGCGGTCCGAGTAGGCGTCGTACCAGCGGCCTTTCCCGGCCGGGTAGACGTTGTTGTACAGCGCGGGATACAGGGCGCCGGCCGCTTCCAGTTCGGCCGCGTTGCGCGTACCCGCGTCGAAGCGGGCCCAGACCGACACGATGGCGTGCACGTGCTGGGCATGCAGCGCATCGAGCATGCCTTTCGGGTCCGGGAAGCGCGCCGGGTCCATCCGGTGCTCGCCCCAGGTTCCAGGCGTCCAGTACTGCCAGTCCTGGACCACGGCGTCGAGCGGCACCTTCAGCGCACGGTAGCGGGCCGCGATCCCAAGCAGTTCGGCCTGGGTGGCGTAGTGTTCCTTCGACTGCCATAGGCCCCAGGTCCAGCGCGCCATCATGGGTGCGCTTCCCGTCAGCTCGCGGTAGCCGGCGATCACGTCGTCCATCTCGGGACCGAGGATGAAGTGGTAATCCACGCCGCGGCCGGCCTCGGAGCTGATCGCGAGCGGATAGTGCCCGGCGGGCAGGCCGGCGTCGACCTGGGTGACGGCGGCGTTGTTCCACAAGATGCCGAAGCCCTCCGGCGTTGTCAGCATCGGCACGGCGACGTCGCGATTGGCCTGCTGCAGGCGTACCGAGGTGCCGCGGTAATCGAGTTTGCCATTCTGGTGCTGGCCGAGGCCGAAGACGGGGCCCGCGTAGTCGAAGCCCTGCATGACGCCTGGCTTCGACAGGTCGCGTCCGGCCTCGGACAGCAGCGGCTTGCCCTGTGCGTCGAAGAAGCTGACGGCGCCGCTGCTCTTGGCCACGCGCACCTGGAGGGCCGCGGTCGCCAGCTGGTAGTAGTCCGGCGTTTCGGTGGCGGTCCAGGCGACCTTCGCCGGCCGCGCGATGACAGCCGGGTTGTAGTTGCCGTCCCAGCCCGCCGCCGGGCCAGCCAGCACATGCACGATGCGCTCGCTCCACGGCTCGATACGCACCGTCGCCTGCGCGGTCGCGACCATCAGGCCACGTTCGCTTTGCTGGTAGACGGGAGCCGCGGGCGCGGTCACTGCTGCTCGAGCCGGAGCCCATGCGGCGCAGAGTGAAGCCAGGGCGAGGGCGAGCACCGTGCGCGTGGGTTTGTTCGTTGTCATCGTCACTGAAGCGAGTTGGTAGGAGTGCCGATTCTAGCGAGACACCGAAAGGCCAAACGAGCCATTTCTCCATTTTCGTTAATTACGTTTTGTCGTTTCGTCATTTTCATAATTGCCCGGCTTGAGCCAAGATCAGACAATCGACCGGCATCCCGGAGGGGACCATAACAACGAGGCAAGAGCATGGAGACAACACGTATCGCCGCGCCGCTGGTGGCGCTGGCCGTTGGCTGCGTCAACGCACAGTGCCAGGCGGCCGAACTCGAATTGGCGCGCATCTTTTCCGACCACGCCGTCCTGCAGCGTGACCAGCCCATCGCCATCTGGGGCAGGGCGGACGCGGGCAGCAAGCTGTCCCTGAGCCTGGGCGGACGCACCGTCAGCGGCAATGCGGACGCGCACGGCAAATGGCGGCTGGAGCTTCCGCCGCAGCCTGCCGGGGGGCCGTATACCTTGACCGTGGCCGCGGGCGGGAAGACCATCAGCCGCGCCGACGTCCTCGTCGGCGACGTCTACCTCTGCTCGGGCCAGTCGAACATGGAATTCCTGGTCAAGACCTCGACCAACGCCATCGGCGCGACCTATGGCGCGCGCAACGACAAACTGCGCTACCTGAACGTGCAGAAGGAGAGCGCGGCTGCGCCGCAGGAGGAGCTCAAGGGCCCCGTCGCGTGGACCCCGCTGACGCCGGAAAGCGTCGGCGACGCATCGGCCGTTTGCTACTACATGGCGCGGTCGCTGCAGGCCAGCTACAACATCCCCGTGGGCTTCGTGAACGCCAGCTGGGGCGGCACGACGATCCAGAGCTGGATCGGGTCCGAGTCGTTGCGCACCCTGCCGGCCTATCGCGAGGGCGTGGCCGCCGTGGCGCAATACGGCGCCGACCCGGCTGCGGCCATGCGCGCCGAGGACGCGCGCAGCGAAGTGTGGTGGCGGGCGCATGATCCGGCCGCGGCCACGCAGCGCGCGTGGGTGGCGCCGGACTTCGACGACGCGGCCTGGCCGACCGTCGTGCCGACCGGATCCTGGAAGGACAGCGGGCTCGCCGGCTTCAAGGATTTCGACGGCGTGGCCTGGTACCGCACCACGGTCACGCTGACGGCAGTCCAGGCCAAGGAGGCGAATTTGCTGCACCTGGGGCCGATCGACACCTATGACTCCACCTGGGTCAACGGGGTGCGCGTGGGCGGCGCCAACCTGCCCTGGCTCTGGCGCGACTACCCGGTGCCACCGGGCGTGTTCAAGCCGGGCCGCAACGTGATCGTACTGCGCGTCCTGAGTGGCGGCCAGGGCGGCGGCCTGTCCGGACCGCCCGCCAACCGCAGCATCGGCCTGGCCGATGGCCAGGCGATTCCGCTGCCGGCCGCCTGGAAGGTCCAGCGGGGCAGCCCATTGAAGGGACTGTCCCTGCCGCCCGCGCCGTGGCTGGTGCCGACCAGCCTGACCACGCTGTATAACGGCATGATCGCGCCGCTGGTCGGCTACAAGTTCAAGCTGGCGGCCTGGTACCAGGGCGAGGCGAACGCCGACGCCGCACAGGAATACCGCACGCTGCTGCCCTTGCTGATGCGCGACTGGCGCCAGCGCTTCGGGCAGCCGGCGCTGCCTTTCGTGATCGCGCAGCTGCCGCCCTTCGGCGCGCCGTCGAAAGCGCCCGGCGAAT
>DASRUW010000045.1:0-2888 GCA_035655255.1 Telluria sp.
GAACTGGCGGGCTATGCCACCTATCCAGCGGTTCACTGGTTCACCTTTTATCAACTCCGCGACCATCTCGCTGCGAAGGGCCTGCAGTCGCGAGACCGCTTCGACCTGATCGATCCCGCCGCGCGTGGCCGGCTCGCCCGCTTCGCCTTAGGTCTGGTCAAACGCCACGCCTGGCTGCGCTGGGTGGGACACGTGCTGACCCCGTACACCGTCATCCTTGCCGTGAAGCCGGCTGCAGCGTCGCCCTGACCTGGGCGTAGGTGGCGACCAGCGCGCACATGAGGTAGTAAGGCACGTCGTAATAGACAAGGCTCAGGAACGCGCCGCCGACGGCGAAACCGACCAGGCTGACCTGAATCATCGTGGCGAGATCGACGGCCCATCGCAGGTCCGTGGAGGGGGCCGCGAGGGCGATGATCCGCGCCGCCATGCGCCAGGCCAGGAACCCCATCAGCAGGTACAGGGCCAGTCCGACAAAGCCGTGTTCTCCCAGCACCTGGAAGTAGATGCTGTGCGCCGCATGGACATCGAGCGGATCCGGCGCATAGCGGGCGAACACGGACGGTTCGTAGATCTCGAAGCCGCCGCCGAAGATGCGGTCGCAGGCGAGGTGCCACGCCATCGACCAGGCATTGAGACGGCCCTGCGCGGAGGCGTCGGAATGGTAGTCGTTGATGGTGTCCATCCGCGCGGTCCATTCCTCCGGCATGAACAGCAGCAAAGCAGGTGCGGCGGCCAGCAACGCGGCGCCGACGGCCAGCTTGTTACGGCTCTTGAACCACAGGAATGCGCACATCGCGCCGATGGCCAGTAACCCTCCGCGCGAGTAGGAACCCAGAGCGGCAAGCGCCGACAGCAGCATCGCCGCAATCAGCAGCCGGCGCAACATGGTCCGCTCCGTGGACTGGTACAGGAAGTACATCAGCGGAATGGCCATGATCAGCGCGAGCGCCAGCGCGTTGTTATCGCCGATGAAGGTGCCGGATGGCCCCCACACGCGCTGGCCGCCGCCGTTACGCAGCGTGAACAGGCCACCCTTGATCCCGTAGTAGCCCAGGGAGACCGTGAGAACCCAGATCAGGCGCCGGATGTCCTCGCGCGACTTGACGAGCATCGCCACCACGAAATTCATCAGCATGATCTTCATCACCCGCGACCACTGGTCGATGGAAGCCTGCAGGAAGAGCGAAAAGGGCAGGGTGACGTTCATCCAGACGATGAAGGCGAGGAGGGCGGCCAGTGGCGGCGTCCACGGGATCGACAGCGAGGCGCGCGAGAACATCATGCTGGCAAACGTGCACACGGCGATGACGTAGGCGAAGGGGAACCGGGTCGCCATGCCCCAGCCCTGGGTATGCGGGCTCATGACGCTGATCCACACCCACATCAGGACGCCGACAACGGGGTTGCGGAAGATGAGGGGCAGGGACGCGAAGACGATCGCGAAGATGAGGATGTCGCGCACACCTGGCCTCCTTGAGCCGCCACAATGATCGCGGGATGCTGATCGTTAGACTGGCTCGTGGTTCCCGAATACTAGTCCGGCGCGGAGGCTTGTTTGTTGACCGTACTCATGGCGACCCATAACGGCGCCCCGACCCTGCGCCGCGTTCTCGACGCTTACTGCGCGCTGCGCGTGCCGGCCGGCGGGTGGACATTGCGCGTGGTTGACGACGGCAGCACGGACGGGACCAGGGAACTGCTGGCGACCTATGCGCGGCGCCTGCCGCTCCATGTGCTCCAGCAGGCCCGCCGTGGCAAGAGCGCGGCGCTCAATCGGGCCATCGACGCCGCCCTGGACGAGGATAACTCCGACCTGTTCGTCCTCACCGACGACGACGCCGTTCCGGACGCGGATTGGCTGTTACATTGGCTGGCCTGCGCACAGGCCCAGCCCGGGTATGCGCTATTCGGCGGCGCGATCCACGCCACCTGGCCATACCCGCCGCCGGCCTGGGTCCTGAAACAGGTTCCCCTCGGCCTGAGCTTCGGTGTTACGGCGTGTGTTGATGGTCCGGTATTTCCCGGTCTGGTGTGGGGCGCCAATATGGCGGTGCGCAGGACGGTGTTCGAAGACGGCCACCGCTTCGATCCGCACGTCGGGCCAGGAGCCGGTTCGTACGCGATGGGAAGCGAGACAGAGTTCAACCGGCGCGTGGCGCATGCCGGAGTTCGCGCGTGGTTCAGCAATGCACCAAGGGTGGGACACCTGATCCGTCCGCATCAGCTCACGCGGGCGTGGGCCTTGGAACGGGCGCGGCGCCATGGGAGAGGGATGCGCTTCCAAGATGCGCGGACCGCGGTGCCCAGGCTGCTCGGCGTGCCGCGCTGGATGCTGGCGCGCTACGCGCTCGAAACTTGGAAGCAGCTGCGCGCGCAGCTCGTGTGCGCCGCCGATGCCGCCTTCGGGCACGCCTGGGAGCGCGCGCAGCTGGCGGGCTACTTCGCGCAGGCGTGGCGGGGCAAGCGACCTGCCCACATCCTCTTCACCGGCGCTTCCGGGGAATTGGGCGGCATGGAATGGCGGCTCGCACAGGATGCGATCGCGCTTTCCCGTTCCGGCTACCGAAGCACCGTCGCCCTGCCTCGCTTCGTCAACGACGACAGGCTCAAGACAATGCTGGCCGCACAGGGCATCGCGTTACGGCATCTGGATCCGCCCCGGTTTCTCGAAAATTGGCGTTGGCGGCGCATGCGCCACGCGGCCGCGGTCCTGTCCGGGTTACCGTACATGTGGGCGTTTCGGCCCGACGTGGTGCACGTATCGTTATGCTGGACGACCTATGGCGCCAGCTTGGCTTGGCTGGCGGCGCGCTGCGGTCTGCCCTTGGTACTCGGCGTCCACAATGCCTTTCCGAAGGCGGAATTCACGCCCTGGCAGGATGAAA
>DASRUW010000046.1:0-2142 GCA_035655255.1 Telluria sp.
CATGATCGCGCTGATGGAGAACCGCAAAGGCATCGCCGACCAGCTGCGCACCCTGATGTACGCCGCGCCCGCGCTGGTGCCGGCCACGCCCTGGCTGGCGGAAGGCACGCCCGCCGCGCCGCGCGCCCTGGCGCACCGGGACAAGCAAGGCATCGCGCTCAAGCTGGCGGGCGGGCCGCTCGTGACGCACTTCGCGCTCTGGGCACGCTACGGCAACGAATGGCGCTTCTCGGTGGCGCCCGCGGTGCGCGGCGCCGTCGCCGTGCCCGATGACCCGCGCCTCGGCCACTGCACAGCGATCTTCGTCAGCGCCGTCGATCGGGTCGGCATGGAAAGCCCGCGTGTACCGGTCACGCTGCCATAGTCATAACTTTTGGGAATGTCCCTGCGAGCAGCTGTCATGCACCGCCGGCCGCCTTGGTCGTACACTCGCAGGATGGCAATGAATCAAGAAGAAGGGCTCGGCCTCGGCATCGACGCCGGCGGTACGCAGACGCGCTGGGCGCTCGCGCGGGCGGACGGCGGCATCGTGGCCGAAGGCAGTGTCGAAGGCCTGTCGGCGCTGCAGATGGGCAGCGCGGCGGGCCGCGCGACCGTGCGCTCCCGCCTGGACGCGCTCGCGCGCGACGTGCTCGCGCACGGGATGCCGGGGGCCGTGCGCGCCGGCGTCACCGGCTTCGGCGACGACTGCGCCCCCTTGTCCGCCTGGCTCTCCGAATTGTTCGCCGTTCCCGCGGACGCCATCGTGCTGGGCAGCGATATCGACATCGCGTACCTGGACAGCTTCGCTCCCGGCCAGGGCTACCTGGTCTACGCCGGCACCGGCTCGATGGGCGCTTTCATCGACACCGACGGCACGTTTCACCGCGCCGGCGGGCGCGGCGTGACGCTTGACGACGGCGGCGGCGGCTTCTGGATCGCGCGCGAAGCCATGCGCGCCATCTGGCGCCGCGAGGACGAGCAGCCCGGCGCGTGGACCGCTTCGCCCATGGCCCGCGCCGTGTTCGAGCACGTTGGCGGCAGCGACTGGTCGTTCTCGCGTCAATTCATTTACGGCAGCGAGCGCGGCGAGATCGGCAAGCTGGCGCTGGCCGTCGCCGCCACGGCCGACCGCGACCCCGAGGCCGCGGCCGTCCTGCGCGCGGCCGGGACGGAGCTCGCGCGCCTGGCGCGCGCCCTGACCGGCCGCTTCGGCCCGCGCCCGGTGGTGCTGTCCGGCCGCGCCGCCCAGCTGCATCCCTTGATCTTCGAAGCGATGCGGGCCGCGCTGCCGCCAGCCGCCGCGCTGCGCCTCGAAACGACCAGACCGCATTACGCGGCCGCGCGCAGCGCGGCATCCAGCCACTTCGCTTCCACGACCCGACCATGAAAAAACTGCTTGCCGTTTCCCTGCTCGCCGCCCTGCTGACCGGCTGCGTGACCGCGCCCTACCAGGTCGACCACAGCTACACCGCCAAGAGCCAGAGCGACCGGGTCAAGTTCCTGATCATCCATTACACCGTCAGCGACACGCCGCGTTCGATCAAGATCCTCACCCAGGAGATCGTGAGCAGCCACTACCTGTTGACCGACGAGAATCCGCCCAAGCTGTACGGGCTGGTGGACGAGAGCCGCCAGGCCAATCACGCCGGCGTCTCCAGCTGGAAGAACTACACCCTGCTCAACCCGAGCTCCATCGGCATCGAGATCGTGAACCCCGGCTTCACCACCAACCCGGACGGCACGCGCACCTGGTACCGTTTCTCCGACGCGCAGATGAAAGTGCTGGTCCCGCTGGTGCAGGACATCGTCAAGCGCCACAACATCGCGCCGGAAAACATTCTCGGCCACGCCGACATCGCCCCCCAGCGCAAGCAGGACCCGGGCCCCATGTTCCCGTGGAAGCAGCTGGCCGACGCGGGCCTGATTCCTTGGCCCGACGCCGCGCGTGTCGCCGCGCTGCGTCCCGGCTACGAACAGCAGCTGCCGGACGTGGCCTGGTTCCAGAAGAAGCTGGCCGCGTATGGCTACGCGGTGCCGCAGACCGGCCAGCTGGACGAGGCGACCCGCACGGTGATCTCGACCTTTCAGATGAAGTACCGTCCGTCGACCATCGACGGCACGCCGGACGCCGAAACCGCGGCCCTGCTGGACGTGATGGCG
>DASRUW010000047.1:0-2557 GCA_035655255.1 Telluria sp.
GCGGCGCGCCGCCCTGATCGGCTTCGTGGCGATTGTCTTCCGGGTCAATAACCTGATGCGCGAGGTGATCGACAACCCGCTGCGCAACCACCTGGCCTTCCGCATCCATGATGCCGGCCAGAGCGCGGACGGCGCCCGGGACGCGCCCAGCGAAGCGAACCTGATGTTCGACACCATCGGCAGCGGCCGCGGCATCCTGCCTGGCTTGAACGCGCAGATGCGCCTGCCGGTGGCGCAACGCCAGTGGACCATCGACTTCGCCGCGCGCGCCGGCAGCCGCTATTCCGACGATCCGACCAGCACCATCGTCATCGGCGCCGCCGGCACCCTCATCAGCGGCCTGATCGCCGCGCTGCTGACCGCGCATGACCGCAGCCGCAAGCTGGCGCGCCGCCTGCATACGGCGCTCGAGGACCAGCGCGCCTTCCAGGACAGCGCCAGCGTCGGCATCGCGCTGTTCACCGATGGCGTGATCGTGCGCTGCAACCGCGGCATGGAGGAGCTGATGAGATATGGGCCGGGCGAACTGACCGGCTGCCGTACGGCGATGCTGGTGCGCGGCGCGGAGGCGGCGCACGATCCTTTCGGCGACGGACGCGATGGCGCGCGCTGGCAGGGCGAACTCGAACTGGTGCGCAAGGACGGCTCCACGATCTGGGCCCTGGTGGACGGCAAGGCGCAGGATGGGGGATCGCTGGCGCAGTCCGGCGTGTGGGTGATCCAGGACATCACGGACCGCAAGAAGACCGAGGCCGCGCTGGTCGACGCACGCCACGGCCTGGAACACAGCCTGGCCGAACTCGAAAAGCAGAAGGCCAATGTGGAGGCGGCGCACAGCGACCTGTCGGCGGTGCTGCACACGCTAAAGCAGGCCCAGACGAACCTCATCACGTCCGAGAAGATGGCGTCGCTCGGCGCGCTGGTCGCCGGCATCGCGCATGAACTGAACACGCCGATCGGCAACAGCCTGCTGACGGCGACGGCGCTGTCGGACATGGTGGCCGGCTTCGAGCGCCAGTACGCCGACGGCGGCATCAAGCGCTCGGAGCTCGAGGCGCACCTGAACGACACGCGCACCGCCTGCGACATCATGACGGCGTCGCTGCGGCGCGCGGCGGACCTGATCACGTCCTTCAAGCAGGTGGCAGTGGACCAGACCAGCGACAAGCGCCGCCGCTTCGACCTGTGCGAGGTGGTGCGCGACACGGTAGCCACTTTCTCGGCCCAGCTGCGGCGCGCCAACTGCGAGATCCAGGTGGATGCCGCGGGGCCGCTGACGCTCGATTCCTACCCTGGCAGCTTCGGCCAGGTGCTGTCGAACCTGATCAACAACGCGCTGCTGCACGCCTTCGAAGGCCGCGGGCGCGGCACGATCCGCATCGCGGCGCGCGAACTGCCGGACGAACACGTCGAACTGGTGTTCCGCGACGACGGCGTGGGCATGTCGCCCAAGGTGCTGCACCAGGTGTTCGATCCCTTCTTCACCACCAAGCTGGGGCAGGGCGGCTCCGGCCTCGGCATGAACATCGTTTACAACATCGTCACCACCATGCTGGGCGGGAGCATCGACGTCGTCTCGGAACTCGGCGCGGGCACCACCATCACGGTGCGCCTGCCGCTGGTGGCGCCCAGCCGCGAGCAGGCCGAGGTCGACCTGGCCATGCTTCTCACCTGACCTCCTGACGCCGGTTAGCGGGTGTAGCGGCTGCGCAGCAGCTCGCCCATGGCCACGTTCAAGGCCCAGGCGTCGCTGACCGGCGCGCCGGTGTAGGGTAGCGTCTGGGTGTAGGGTGCGGGCCCGAATTCCGGCGTGAACGTCATGCGCCGGGCGCCGGCGGCGCGGCGCAGCCGCACGATCTCGTCCCACCACGCCAGATGCGCTTCCAGCGCCGCCTGCGCTTCGGGCGCGCGGAAGTCCGCCACCTGCGGGCCTTGCGGGTGTCCCACGCGCGCGTGCACATGGCGCACATGCGGCAGCGTGCGCGCGAGGGTATCGGGCTGGTCCTCCAGCAGCGACTCGCACGAGCAGCACCAGTGCGACAGGTCCGCCGTCAGTTCCAGCTCCGGCAGCTCGGCCAGGTAAGGCAGCAGCAGGGCCGGGTGGCCGGAGAAGCGGCTGCGGTGGATCTCGTGATACACCGGCACGCCGTGCGCGCGGCCGATGGCGTCGGCCAGCGCGATCAGCTCGCGGTTCTGCGCCGGGGTGTAGAAGTCCTTTCCGGTATGGCTGTTGACGAAGATCGGCCGTGCGGCGCAGGCGTTGCGCAGGTAGAGATCGAGGGCGGCGCGGTGTTCGTCGAAACCCGCGTGGAACACGGTTTCCCATTGCTGGGCCGCGAGCAGCAGTCCGGCGGCGGCGATGTCGCGCACCCAGGCGTCACGTTCCGCGGGCGCCAGCGGAAGCGACATTTCGATGCCGTCGAAACCGGCGGCGCGCACGCGCTCGATGAATTCCTGGCGCGGAAGGTGGTTGCTGCCCCAGTGCGGGGCGAGGACGCGGATCTCCATGTTCATTCGAAGCCGCGCACGGGAAAGGAGGCGGGGCGCTGGATCCAGT
>DASRUW010000048.1:0-4065 GCA_035655255.1 Telluria sp.
GCGGGCGCGATCATGGCGATGGCGTCGGACCTGCGTCTGGCCGCCGGCAGCGCCAAGGTGGCGTTCCTGTTCAACAAGGTCGGACTCGCCGGTTGCGACATGGGCGCCTGCGCCATCCTGCCGCGCATCATCGGCCAGGCCCGCGCCTCGGAGTTGCTCTACACCGGCCGCTTCATGAGCGCGGAGGAGGGCGAGCGCTGGGGCTTCTTCAACGGCCTGTGCCCGCCCGAGGAACTGGCGGACCGGGCGCAGGCGCTGGCCGCGTCGCTGGCCGCCGGTCCGACCTTCGCGCACGGCATGACCAAGAAGATGCTGCAGCAGGAGTGGAACATGGGCATCGACGAAGCCATCGAAGCGGAGGCGCAGGCCCAGGCCATCTGCATGGCGACCAACGACTTCCACCGCGCGTACCATGCCTTCGTCGCGAAGCAGAAGCCCGAATTCGAAGGAGATTGAGATGGCGGACAAGAGCTACCTGCGCTGGCCCTTCCTGGAGTCGCGCCACGCCGACCTGGAACAGGCGCTCGACGACTGGGCCGCCAAGCACGTGGCCGGTGACCACGGCCCCGATGTCGACCAGACCTGCCGCCGCCTGGTGCGCAAGCTGGGCGAGGGCGGCTGGCTGCGCCACGCCATTGGCGGCGGCGGACAACCGATCGACACGCGCGCCATCTGCCTGATCCGCGAGACGCTGGCCCGCCACAACGGCCTGGCCGATTTCGCGTTCGCCATGCAGGGGCTGGGTTCCGGGGCCATCAGCCTGTTCGGCAACGACGCGCAGCAGGAGGCCTATCTGCCGCGCGTGGCGCGCGGCGAAGCGATCGCCGCCTTCGCGCTGTCCGAGCCGGCCGCCGGATCGGATGTCGCCGCCATGCAGTGCGCCGCCCGCCACGACGGCGATGCCTACGTTCTCGACGGCGAGAAGACCTGGATTTCCAACGGCGGCATCGCCGACTTCTACGTCGTCTTCGCGCGCACGGGCGAGGCGCCCGGCGCGCGCGGCATCAGCGCCTTCGTGGTCGACGCCGGTACGCCCGGCTTCGAGATCGCGGAGCGCATCGACGTGATCGCGCCGCATCCGATGGCGCGTTTGCGCTTCACCGATTGCCGCATTCCGGCCACGCAGCGCCTGGGCGAGGCGGGGCAGGGCTTCAAGGTGGCCATGGCGACGCTCGACGTGTTCCGCACCTCGGTAGCGGCCGCGGCCCTCGGCTTCGCGCGCCGCGCGTTCGACGAGGCGCTGGCCCACGCCACGGCGCGCAAGATGTTCGGCCAGGTGCTGTCCGACTTCCAGCTGACCCAGGCGAAGCTGGCGGAAATGGCCACCTACATCGACACTTCCGCCTTGCTCACCTACCGTGCCGCCTGGCAGCGCGACCATGGCCAGAAGGTCACCAAGGAAGCGGCGATGGCCAAGATGACGGCCACCGAGACGGCGCAGAAAGTGATCGACGCCGCCGTGCAGATGTTCGGCGGAATGGGCGTGGTGAGCGGGCATCCGGTGGAGTCGCTGTACCGCGAGATCCGCGCGCTGCGCATCTACGAAGGCGCGACCGAAGTCCAGCAACTGATCATCGCGCGCGAGCTGCTGCGCGAAGACGAAGGAAAACGAGCATGATCGAGGTTCTGCAACCGGCCGGCTGGCCGCGCCCGAAGGGCTATTCGAACGGCATCGCCGCCAGCGGGCGGCAGGTGTTCGTGAGTGGAATGATCGGCTGGAACGCGCAGGGCCAGTTCGAGACCGACGATTTCGCCGGCCAGGCGCGCCAGGCCTTGCAGAACATCGTCGACGTGCTGGCCGAAGCGGGCGCCAAGCCGGAGCACATCGTGCGCATGACCTGGTACGTGGTCGACAAGCGCGAGTACCTGGCCGCAGCGCGCGACCTCGGCGCCGCCTACCGCGACCTCATTGGCCGCCACTACCCCGCCATGACGGCGGTGCAGGTTGCCGCCCTCATCGAAGACCGCGCCCGCGTCGAAATCGAAGTCACGGCCGTGGTCCCGCTGGCCTGACTGGCATCAATCGTGCTGCCTTGAATCCTCCGTGCGGGGGCGTAAACTGTGACTTCCGGATTCGGGAGGACATATGCAATCCGCAGGGGAAGCACAGAGCGAAATATCGTCCCATACAACGGACGCGCGACTGACGAGGCTCGAGAACTTCGCGGAGGAGACCAGGCAACGCTTGGCTCGTATCGAGATGCGCCTCGACAGCATCGACGCGCAAATGGCAACCAAGGCCGATCTGCATAGGGAAATCAACGCCCAGACCTGGCGCTTGGTGACCTTTGTGTCCGGGTTTGGCGCCAGCCTCGCCGCTGCGACATTTGCGATCGCAAGATACGTCCACTGAGGCTGGTCCCCCCGACTGGAATCGAACCAGTATCCCACGCTTAGGAGGCATGTGCACTATCCATTGTGCTACGGGGAGGACTTGAAGCGAGCGCAATTATAGCCGACCGCGCAAGGTAAAATGGCGGTTTCACGGTTTTCCCCACGCATATGGCAGTCATCGCTCTCACCTCCGCGCAACTGGCGTTCGGCCACGTCGCGCTCCTCGATCACGCCGACTTTTCCCTCGAGACGGGCGAGCGCGTCGGTCTCATCGGCCGCAACGGCACCGGCAAGTCCTCGCTGCTGAAGATCCTCTCGGGCCGCCAGAAGCTGGACGACGGCCTGCTCGTCATGCAGCAGGGCCTGCGCGTGGCCTACGTCGAGCAGGAGCCGCAGTTCGAGCCGGCCATGACCGTGTTCGACGCCGTCGCCGCCGGCCTGGGCGAACAGCAGGCCATGCTGGCGGAATACGAAAACCTGACCGGCCAGTTCGGCCAGGGCAACGATGACGCCCTGATGGAGCGCATGCACGAGCTGCAGGCCAGGCTCGACGCCGTCGACGGCTGGAACCTCCAGAACAAGGTCGAGACGACCCTGGACCGCCTCAATCTCGACAAGAATGCCCGCATGGGCGAGCTGTCCGGCGGCACCCAGAAGCGCGTCGCGCTGGCGGTGGCCCTGGTGGCCAGCCCCGACGTGCTGCTGCTCGACGAGCCGACCAACCACCTGGACTTCCGTTCCATTCAATGGCTGGAAGGCCTGCTGCGCGAATTCAAGGGTTCGGTGCTCTTCATCACCCACGACCGGCGCTTCCTCGACAACGTCGCCACCCGCATCATCGAGCTCGACCGCGGCCGCCTGCTGTCCTTCCCCGGCAACTTTTCCGCCTACCAGCGCCGCAAGACGGAACTGCTGGAAATCGAGAAGGTCGAACAGGCCAAGTTCGACAAGGTGCTGGCGCAGGAGGAAGTCTGGATCCGCAAGGGCGTGGAGGCGCGCCGCACCCGCAACGAAGGCCGCGTGCGCCGCCTCGAAGCCCTGCGCGAGCAGCGCGCCGCGCGCCGCGAGCAGCAAGGCCAGGTGCGCCTGGACCTGGCCGCCGGCGAGCGCTCCGGCAAGATCGTCGCCGAACTCGAGAACGTTTCCAAGCGCTATGGCGACAAGCAGATCGTCAAGAACTTCAGCGACATCATCCTGCGCGGCGACAAGGTCGGCCTGATCGGCCCGAACGGCGCCGGCAAGACCACGCTGCTGAAACTCATCCTCGGCGCCGAGCAGCCCGACAGCGGCACCGTCAAGCTCGGCACCAAGCTGCAGGTCGCGTACTTCGACCAGATGCGCGCCCAGCTGAACGAGGAGGCGAGCCTGGCCGACACCATCTCGCCGGGCAGCGACTGGGTCGAGATCAACGGCCAGCGCAAGCACGTGATGAGCTATCTGGGCGACTTCCTGTTCGCGCCCGAGCGTGCGCGCTCGCCGGTCAAGTCGCTCTCCGGCGGCGAGCGCAACCGCCTGCTGCTGGCGCGCCTGTTCGCCAAGCCCGCCAACTGCGTGGTGCTGGACGAGCCGACCAACGACCTCGACATCGACACCCTCGAATTGCTGGAAGAGCTGCTGGAAGAGTATCCCGGCACGGTCTTCCTCGTCAGCCACGACCGCGCTTTCCTCGACAACGTGGTGACCCAGGTCATCGTCGCGGAAGGCGACGGCGTCTGGCGGGAATACGTGGGC
>DASRUW010000049.1:0-4618 GCA_035655255.1 Telluria sp.
ACGATGGGCCACTCGTCCTACCTGTACTTCATCGACCCGCAGGGCCGCCTGCGCGCACTGCTGCCCTTCGGCCATCCCGCGGCCGACGTCGTGCACGACGTGCTGGCGCTGGCAGGGGAGAACAAATGAAGCGGCGCCGCCGGCTGCTCCTGCCGCTGCTGCCGGTGCTGGCCGCGCTGGCCTGGGCCGCGTTCGCGCCGCTGCCGGCCACGCCGCACGAGCAGATGTTCGACATCCCGAAAGGCACCTGGGCGCGGCGCATGGCCGGCGACAAGACCGAGGTGCTGCCGTCGACCATCTACCTCACGCTCGGCCTGCGCGACGTGCTCCTGCTGCGTAACAGCGACGCCGTGCCGCAAAGCTTCGGTCCGGTCCTCATCATGCCCGGCCAGGAGTTCCGCATGCCGTTCGAGGTCCCGTCCGAAAACCAGTTCGACTGCACCGCGCATGCCAGCGGCCAGCTGACCGTGATCGTCCTGCCGCATCCGGACGCCGGCTGGCAGCGCCTGGCCTGGCGCGCGCAGACCTTTTTCCGTCAACTTACCAGCGCCTGATGCGATACAAGAACGTACTCTATCCGCTGCCCGTCGTCGCCCTGCTGCTGGCGGCGTGGTGGCTCGCGGTCGATCTGTCCCACAGCCTGATCTTCCCGACCCCGCTGGCCGTCCTGCGCGGCACGCTCGAATTGGCCCGCGACGGCATCCTGTGGGTCCACATCGGCGCCTCGCTGCTGCGCGTGGCCACCGGCTTCATGCTGGCCGTGGTGGTGGGCGTGCCGATGGGCCTGTGGATGGGGCGGGTCGACGCCGCTTACCGCACCCTCAACCCGATCTTCCAGATGCTGCGCCCGATCTCGCCGATCGCGTGGATTCCGGTCACCATCCTGTGGTTCGGCGTGGGCAACATGTCGCCCGTGTTCCTGATCTTCATCGCGGCCGTGTTCCCGCTGATCGTGCAGACCTCGGCCGGCGTGCACACCATCGAGAAGCGCTACCTGCGCGCGGCCGAGAACTTCGGCGTGTCGCGCAGCGTGCAGCTGCGCCAGGTGATCGTGCCGGCCGTGCTGCCCGAGATCATCGTCGGCATGCGCATCGGCCTGGGCGTGGCCTGGCTGGTGGTGGTGGCGGCGGAGATGATCGCGCCGGTGTCCGGCCTCGGCTACCTGATCATCGACTCGCGCAACTCGGGCAGCCGCTACGACCTCGTGATCGGCGTGATGATCATCATCGGCGTGATCGGCCTGCTGCTCGACGGCGTGATGCGCCGCCTGGAAGGAATGAAAACCGTGAGGTGGCGCTATGGACGCTAAGATCGTCGTCGACAATGTCCGCAAGAGCTTCAACACGCTGCCGGTGGTCGGCGGCGTCGACCTGTCCATCGCCGACGGCGAGTTCGTCGCCATCGTCGGGCCTTCCGGCTGCGGCAAGTCGACCCTCATGAAGATGATCGCCGGCTTCGAGCATCCCGACAGCGGCGCCGTGCTCCTGGACGGCAAGCCGCACCTGAAACCCAGCCCGAAGGCGATCGTCATCTCCCAGCACGGCTCGGTGTTCCCGTGGCTGACGGTGCAGGAGAACCTGATGTTCGGCCTGAACGGCGACGGCCACGGCGACAAGGCCGCGCTGGCGGACCATTACGCGGAGATGGTAGGGCTCAAGGGCTTCGAGAATTCCTATCCGCACCAGCTCTCGGGCGGCATGCTCAAGCGGGTGGAGATCGCGCGGGCGCTGGTGGTCAAGCCCGAGGTGCTGTTCATGGACGAGCCGTTCTCGGCCCTCGACGCGCTCATGAACCTGCGCATGCGCAACGAACTGCTGCGCATCCTGGGGGAGGAGCGCCATACGGTCGTGCTCATCACGCACGACGTGGACGAGGCGCTGTACCTGGCCGACCGCATCATGGTGCTGTCGCCGCGGCCGACCACCATCCAGGCCAGCTTCGCCGTGCGCCACCCGCATCCACGCCGCCTGGCCGATCCGGAACTGCAGCAGATGAAAGAAGAGATCCTCGCCCAGCTCGGGCTGTGAGCACAGGTGCGCGCAGGGTGCGCGCGAATCTGTCATCATAAGCGCATGAACGCGCAGCTGACGATCCCGCTGTTTCCGTTGAACACAGTACTGTTCCCCGGCGGGACCTTGCGCCTGCAGATCTTCGAAGTGCGCTATCTCGACATGATCGCGCGCTGCATCCTGGACGAGTCGCCCTTCGGCGTCGTCCTCATCACCCAGGGCAACGAGGTGCGCCAGCCGGACGTGGTGGAGCAGTTCGTCTCCACCGGCACCCTCGCCACGGTCCAGAGTTCCGTGTCCGATACGCCCGGCCTGCTGCAGGTGGTCTGCCGCGGCGGGTCGCGCTTCCAGATCCTCTCGGCCGAACGGCGCCGGGGCGGCCTCTGGTATGCCGAGGTCGAATGCGTGGCGGATGACCGCGTGGTCCGCATTCCGTCGGAACTGCAAGGCGCGTCGGACGCGCTGGAACGGGTGATGCTCTCGCTCGCCGCCGTGCCGCAGGAACGCTGGCCCCTGCTGCCGCCGTTCCACCTGGCCGACTGCGGCTGGGTCGCCAACCGCTGGTGCGACCTGCTGCCGCTGTCCAACCGCCAGAAGCACGACCTGCTCACACTCGACAATCCCCTGATCCGGCTCGAACTCATGCACGACATGCTGGACGAGCACGGCCTCATCACGTCCTAGTGGATCGCCACGTCCCCGGGCGCGTCGCCGACCGGGATGTCGCCCAGGCGCTGGTCGGTGCGCGTGTCGATCACGGATACGGTGCCGGAGCCGCCATTGGCGACGTAGAGCTTGCGTCCGTCCGGCGTGACCGCCATGTGCCGCGGCTGCTGGCCGACGGCGATGCTGCCCGTGAAGCGGCGCAGGGCCGGGTCGAACACGTCGATCCGCGCGCCGCGCCCGCTCGCCACGTAGACCTTGCTGTCGTCGGGCAGGATCGTCACGCCATTGGCGGACGGCCCGGCCGGCACCGCCGCCAGGACCTGGTGCCGCCGCGCGTCGATGACGAAGAGCTGGGAATCGAGTTCGCAGGCGACGTAGGCGGTGCGGCTGTCGGAGGTGAAGGCGATGCCGCGCGGCCGGCGCGCCACCGGGATCGCCGCCACCTGCTTCTTCTGCGCGACGTCGATCACGTCCACCTGGGCGCCTTCCCCGGCGCTGACGTAGAGCCAGCGTCCGTCCGGACTGAACACCGCGTGTTCGGGTTTGCGCCCGGCCGTGCGCACGCTCCAGCGCGCGTGCGCGCCGGCCGTGTCCACCACGACCACGCCGTTCGCCAGGGCGGCGACGACGGCGAGCTGGCGGCCGTCCGCCGTCAGGCCGATGCCCGTCGCCGCTTCGCCCAGTGGAATGCGTTCGCGCAGCTGGCGGCGCGCGGTGTCGAACACCAGCAGGGCGCCGGCGCTCTGCGCGCTCACGTAGAGGGTGGCGCCGTCCGTGCCGACGGCCACGGCGCGCGGTCTGCCCCCGGTACCGATCGTCCCCACCACCCGGTCGCTGGCCGGATCGATGACGCTGACGGTGCCCGACTTCTCGTTCGCGACATAGGCCAGGGGCGCGGCCTGGCCCAGCCCGGCCGCCAGCGCCAGCGCGCACGCCATTCCATATCGCTTCACGCAGCCTCCCCACGAGTTCGAGCCCAGCATAGCGCGTCGCGCGCGGGCGGGGCGCGCCTCAGCGCTGCGGGAAGGGGCCTTGCCAGAGTTCCCGCGGGCGCGGGAAAGCCGCTCACACGTTGGCGGGCTGCGCCAGTTCGGCGCGGTTGCGGCCAGAGTCCTTGGCGCGGTAGAGGGCCTGGTCGGCCTGCTGCACCAGCAGTTCGGCCGTGCCGCCGAACTGGGGATGCAGCGCCGCCACCCCGATGCTGAGGGTGATGATGCCGTGCGGCGAACTGGCATGCGGCAGCGCCAGCGCGCGCAGGTCGGCGCAGAGACGTTCGGCCAGCTCCAGCGCCTGGGCCGCGTCCATCCCGGGCAGCAGCAGGGCGAATTCCTCGCCGCCGTAGCGCGCGGCCACGTCGGTCGTGCGCCGCCCGTGCGCGGCGATCAGCTCCGCCACCCGGCGCAGGCAGGCGTCGCCGGACTGGTGCCCGTAATGGTCGTTGTAGGCCTTGAAGTGGTCCACGTCCAGCATCGCCAGGGCCACCGGCTGCCCGCTGCGCTTGGCGCGCCGCCATTCGCTCGCCAGCGCCGCGTCGAAGCTGCGCCGGTTGCCGATGCCGGTCAGCGAGTCGGTGGTCGACAGGGCGGCCAGCTTGGCGTTGCTCTCTTCCAGTTCGCGCGTGCGTTCGGCCACCAGCCGGCGCAGCTCCTGCTGCAGGCGCGTCAGGCGCCGCACGCGCAGGCGGTAGGCCGTGGCCAGCACGCCCAGCACCGCCGCCGTGGCCAGCACCCGGAACCACCAGGTCTGCCAGAAGGGCGGCAGGATGCGGATCTCGAGGCGCGCCGCTTCCTGGCTCCACACGCCTTCGTCGCTGGCCGCCTTCACTTCGAACACGTAGTCGCCTGCATCGAGATTGGTATAGGTGGCCACGCGGTGCTCGGCGTCGGTCTCCACCCAGCGCCGGTCGAAGCCTTGCAGGCGGTAGGCATAGCGGTTGTGGCTTG
>DASRUW010000050.1:0-2319 GCA_035655255.1 Telluria sp.
ATCCTGCCCGAGAAGAAGCGCGCCCGCCGCCGCCTGGTCGGCGCCATCGCGCTGGCGCTGGCGGTCGCCGTCGGCTTGCCGATGATTCTCGATTCGGAACCCAAGCCCGTCAACGCCGACATCGCGATCCAGATTCCGCAGAAGGACAAGGTGCCGCCGCTGCCCGCACCGGCGCCCGCGCCGGCCCCCGCCAGCGCGAGCGTGCCCGCATCCGCCGCGCTGGACGCGAAGGAGGAGATCGTCGATCCCGCCGCCGTCGCCAAGGACAAGCCGGCCGCCGCGCCCGCCGTGGCCGATACGCACGCGGTGAAGGCGGTCGAAGCCAAACCGGCCGAAGGCCACGCCGCCGAGCCGGCCACGACGGCCGCGAAACCGGACGCGAAGGCGGGCGACGCCAAGGCCGCCGCCAAGCACGAAGCCAAGCCGGCCGAAGGCAAGGCCGCCGCCAAGCCGGCCGAGACCAAGACTGCGGATGCCGCCAAGCCGGCCAAGAAGGCCGAGGACAAGCCGGCGAAAACCGCCGCCGACGATGCGCGCGCCCTGGCCATCCTGGAAGGCCGCACCCCGCCCGAGAAACCGAAGGCCGACGCCGCCCCCCAGAAGATCGTGATGCAGGTCGGCGCCTTCGCCGCCGCTGAAAAGGTCACCGAGGTGCAGGGCAAGCTGGCGGCCGCCGGCATCAAGTCGTACACGGAAAAACACGGCGACACGACCCGGGTCCGGGTCGGCCCCTTCGCCACCAAGGCGGAAGCCGACCAGGCCCAGGCCAAGCTGGAAAAACTTGGCCTCAAAGGCAAGATCGTTACCAACTGACGGCCCGGCGTGACCCTGTTCGATTATCTGGTGCTGGCGGTGGTGGTGTCCTCGGTGCTGATCGGCATCGTGCGCGGACTGGTGAAGGAAGTGCTGTCCTTGCTCAGCTGGGTGATCGCCTACTTCATCGCCAACGCCTACGGGCCGGCGCTGGCCGCCCACCTGCCGGCCGCGGTGCCGGGCGAAGTGGTCAGGCTGATCGTCGCCTTTGTCGCACTGTTCATCGGCGTGCGCATCGTGGTGGGACTGGTCACGCTGGCGCTGGGCGCCCTGATCACCGCCACCGGCCTGACCCTGGCCGACCGCGCGCTGGGCAGCGTGTTCGGTTTCGGGCGCGCCGTCGTCATCATTCTGGCCGCCGTCACGCTGGGTAGCATGACGTCGCTTCCGCAGGAGCCGTTCTGGCGGCACGCGAAACTGCGCCCCCTGGTGGAGAGCGCTGCGCATGTCATCCAACCGCATCTTCCGGACGCGCTGGCGCGCCACATGCATTTTTAGATTTTCTTATTCAGGAGCGCACCATGTGTGGCATCGTAGGCGTCGTCTCGCATTCCCCCGTCAACCAGCAGCTGTATGACGCATTGCTGCTGTTGCAGCACCGCGGCCAGGACGCCGCCGGTATCGCGACCACCCAGAACAGCACCTTCTCGATGTACAAGGCCAATGGCCTGGTGCGCGACGTGTTCCGCACCCGGAACATGCGTTCGCTGCTCGGTAACACCGGCATCGCGCACGTGCGCTATCCGACCGCCGGCTCGTCGAGCGAGGAGGAAGCGCAGCCGTTCTACGTCAACGCCCCGTTCGGCATCACCCTGGCTCACAACGGCAACCTGACCAACTGGGAACAGCTCAAGATCGAGATGTTCAAGAACGACCGCCGCCACATCAACACGGATTCGGATTCCGAAGTCCTGCTGAACGTGCTGGCGCATGAGATCCAGGAAGCGTCGACCGGCTTCACGCTCGACCCGGCCGCGGTGTTCAAGGCCGTGGCCGTGCTGCACAAGCGCGTGCGCGGCGCCTATGCCGCCGTGGCGCAGATCGCCGGCTATGGCCTGCTCGCCTTCCGCGATCCGTTCGGCATCCGGCCGCTGTGCATCGGCGTGCTGGAGAGCGACAAGGGCGCCAACGAGTACATGGTGGCGTCCGAGTCGGTGGCGCTGGAAGGCCTGGGCTACCGCTTCCTGCGCGACATCGCGCCGGGCGAAGCCGTGTTCGTCGACATGGACGGCCACCTGCATTCCAAGCAGTGCGCGGACAATCCTTCGCTCAATCCCTGCGCCTTCGAATACGTGTACCTGGCGCGTCCGGACTCGATCCTGGACGGCGCTTCCGTATATGCCACCCGCCTGAAGATGGGCGAATACCTGGCCGACAAGATCCGCGCCGAGATCCCGTCCGGCGAGATCGACGTGGTCATGCCGATTCCCGATTCCTCGCGCCCGGCCGCGATCCAGCTGGCACTCAAGCTCGGCATCGAGTACCGCGAAGGCTTCATCAAGAACC
>DASRUW010000051.1:0-3327 GCA_035655255.1 Telluria sp.
AGGTCCAGAACCTCAAGGGCGGCGTCTACCTTGCCCGCCAGGACCTGCCCAAGGCCCGCGCCAGCTTCGAGCGTGCCCTGGCGCTGGACGCGGCGCATCTGCCCAGTATGGACAATCTGGCCAACCTGGACCTGCTCGAACGCCACCCGGAACGGGCGCGCGCCCGTTACCAGGCAGCCCTGGTCAAGTCGCCCAACAACGCCGCCTTGCTCGACGCGCTGGCGCGGCTCGCCGTGCGCACCGGCCGCACTACCGAGGCCGGCGAATGGCTGGAACAGGCCAGCCGCGCCGCCCCGGACGACTTGGCGCGCGGCTTGCGCCTGGTCGATTATTACGTGCGCAGCGGCGCGGCGGCCAAGGCCGTCGCCCTCGCCCAGCGCCTGCAGGGCTCCCATCCCGCCGACGCCGACACGCTCGGAATGCTGGCCCGGGCCCAGCAGGCCGCCGGCGACCAGGCCGGCATGGCCGCAAGCTACGGCAAGCTCGCCGCCCTCGTACCTGGCTCGCCCGAGCCGCTGCTGCGCCTCGCCCGTGCCCAGCAAGGCTGGCACGATCTTCCGGGCGCGGTGGAGAGCGCGCGCAAGGCGCTCGCCACCGCCCCCGATTCGGCGGAGGCCGCGCGTCTGCTGGTCGCCCTGCTGTCCGAGCAGAAGCGCTACCCCGATGCCTTCGCGATCGCGCGCCAGGCCCAGAAACGGCATCCGGAACTGGCGCTGGGTTTCCGCCTCGAGGGCGACCTCGCCCTGGCCCAGAATCAGTCCGCGCAGGCGGCCCAGGCCTACGCCAAAGCCTTCGAACTGCAACCCGGCAGTCCAGGGCTGATCCTGCTGCACACGGCGCTGGAAAAATCCGGCCGCCGGGCCGAGGCGGATGCCACGCTCCAGAGGTGGCTGGACCAGCATGCCGGCAACTTGAGCGTTCGGCTCTACTATGCTTCCGCGCGCCTGCTGCGGCGCGACTTCGTTGGCGCGCGCGACCAGCTCGAAGCGGCGCTGAAACTCGCGCCGGACAACATCGTCGCCCTCAACGATTTCGCCTGGGTCTGCCAGCAGACGGGGGACGCGCGCGCCTTGCCGAGCGCGGAAAAGGCCTACCGCTTGGCGCCGGCCAGTCCCGTGATCCTCGACACCCTCGCTTGGATCCAGCATGGCCTGCGCGACGACGGCAAGGCCCTGCCTCTGCTCAAACGCGCCGCCAGCCTCGCGCCGGAAG
Source organism: Telluria sp. (assembly GCA_035655255.1). Classification (GTDB taxonomy): domain Bacteria; phylum Pseudomonadota; class Gammaproteobacteria; order Burkholderiales; family Burkholderiaceae_D; genus Telluria. The sequence goes on from DASRUW010000051.1 coordinate 1,213, forward strand.
CGGGCAACATCCGCTACCACCTCGGCGTGGTCCTCGCGGCGACCGGCGACAAGGACGGCGCCCGGCGCGAGCTGCGGCAAGTGCTTGCCGCCGGCGGCGACGCGACCCGCACCGCCGCCGCGCGCGCCGCGCTAGCCACGCTGTGAGGCGCGCCAGGGCTCGTAGCGGCCGGGGGCCAGAATGCCGTCCGGATCGAGCGCGTCCTTGATCTTGCGCACCGTCTGCCAATAGCTGTCGTAGGCCGGATCGAGCGCGCCCATCGATTGCAGGCCGGCCCGGTACGGAATGTAACCCGCGGTCATGCACTGTTCGAACAGGGACGCGTAGCAGGTCTGGGCACGCGCCGTCTCCGCCGCGTCGTCGCGGTCGAAGGCGATGGTGAGCACGCCACCCAAGGTCCGCTCGTTGATCATGCTGAAGGTGGCGAACAGGTCGAAGCCGTACCTGGCGAACACGGGCTGCGCCAGGTCGTGCACGTTCAACAGGTCGCGCCCGCGCATCGGCAGCACGGGTGAAATCCATAGCAGGCCGCAGCCATCGGCCGCGGGGTTGGCGCCGCGTGGAAAATCCGGGGGCAGCCCGCCCTTGCGGCGCCAGTACGCGCCCGCCAGGAAGCGGCCGTTCGGTTCGCCCCGGTTCATGGCGAACAGCGATTCGCCCAGCGCCACGCGGCCGCGCATGCGTTGCCCGGCCGCACTGGCGCCGAGCAGCCTGGCCGTCCAGGCGCCCAATCTGAGCTTGGATGGTGTCAGGAAGGTGGTGCGCGCGCGGGTGGAACGCAAGGCCGCGCGCACCGCCCGGCGCGCGGCCGCCACCTGGTCGAGGTTGCCGTAGAGCGCACCGGACACGGTCCACGCGCCGACGCCCGCCTCCCTGCGCAGACGCGCGCGGACCTCGTCCGGCAGGAAGGCGGAGCCGCCCGTCAGCGCGTGGGGGAACGTCATGCCGCCCGACAGCACGCGCAAGTCGTTACCGATGTGGATGACGCTGCGCAGCGTACCGTCCATGCGCAAGGGCCGCAGCGCGTCCACCATGGCGGCCACCTCTTCGTGCCGTTCCACGGACGCCAGGAAATGATTGACGCGCTCGGCGCGCGGCATCAGCCAGAGCCCGAGCCGGGTCACGATGCCCAGGTTGGACTGGGTGAATATGCCGTCGAGCCACGGCCCGATCCCGTACGGGTACAGATGGGTAGTGCGGGCCGACGGATAATGGCCGAAACCGGTGCACAGCACGGTGCCGTCGGCCAGGACGACCTCCATCCCGGCCACGTGCAGGAGCCGGTTGCCGTAGGGGGAATGCCCGAAGCCGCGCTCGACGATGTTGCCGATCAAGCTGGTGTCCGGTCCGGCCCCCGTGCTGTCCATCCAGAACGGCGCGTCCTGCGCGCGCAGATAGGCGGCCAACTGGCCCTGGGTCACGCCCGGCTCCAGCACCACCACGCCCAGCTCGCGGTCGAAGGAGACGATGCGGTTCATGCGCGACAGTTCCAGGATCAGCTGGCCAGGCACGACGGCGCAGGCGTCCCCATAGCCCCAGTTGTGCCCCGTGCTGATGGCATACAGGGGCAGCCGGTGACGCGCGGCCGTACGCACCGCTTCCACCACCTCGGCCACGGAGCCCGGCAGGACCACGCCGCTCGGTCGGCAGGGGCGGCCGGCGGTGCTGCGGGCGTAGGCGTCGAGCGTGGCGTCGTCGCTGCGCACGTTGGCCGGGCCCAGCAGTGCGCGCAAGGCGCCCAGCGCTTGGTCGGGGGTGCTCATGTCAGCCCCGGCCGCTCACCAGACGGTCCGTGATGCCGGGTTCGTCCAGGTAAGGGAAGAAATAGGGGTAGAACGAGCGCTCATCCGCGTGCTGTTCGAACATGCCGCCGAAGCGCCGGATCTGTTCGCCCATGTAGTCGAGCTCCAGCCGCAGCAGCACGGCGGGCGCGCCCACCCGGGTGCAGGGCCGCTCCGGGCCCCAGTCCTGGAACCCGAGCATGCGCTTGTAAAACAAGACGTGACGCGGATTGACCTCGATCACGTAATCCGTATAGCCGTGGATGTTGTGCGCGTAGATGTAGGAGATGTGAATCAGCGAGGCAAAGACACGCTTGGTCACGCCCTTGTCGAT
>DASRUW010000052.1:0-7542 GCA_035655255.1 Telluria sp.
CAAGGTCATGGACAAGGACGGCTGGTTCGCCACCGGCGACGTCGGCGTGATGGACGAGCGCGGCTTCGTGAAGATCGTCGACCGCAAGAAGGACATGATCCTCGTCTCGGGCTTCAACGTGTACCCGAACGAGATCGAGGGCGTGATGGCGGCGCACCCGGGCGTCCTCGAGTGCGCGGCGGTTGGCGTGCCTGACCCGAAGTCCGGGGAAGCGGTCAAGCTGTTCGTGGTGAAGAAGGACCCGAACCTCACCGCCGAGAAGCTGATGGACTATTGCAGGGAACAGCTGACCGGCTACAAGAAGCCGAAGCACATCGAATTCCGCGACGAGCTGCCGAAGACGAACGTCGGCAAGATCCTGCGCCGCGCGCTGCGCGACGAGAAGCGCGCGGCCTGACAGATTCAATCACATCAAAAAAGACGAGGCGAAATTGGATAGATTCTGGCTCAAGGAGTACCAGCCCGGCGTGCCGGCCGATATCGACTGGACCCAGTACCGGTCGCTGACCCACCTGCTGGAAGAAGCCTTCCGCAAGTACGCGGACCGCAAGGCCTACGTCTGCATGGACAAGTCGATCACCTTCGCCGAGGTGGACCGCATGTCGCAGCAGATGGGCGCCTGGCTGCAAAGCCGGGGCCTGAAGCAGGGCGCGCGGGTCGCGATCATGATGCCGAACGTGCTGCAGTACCCGGTCGCCATGGCGGCCATCCTGCGCGCCGGCTACACCATCGTCAACGTCAACCCGCTGTACACCCCGCGCGAGCTGCTGCACCAGCTGAACGACTCGGGCGCGGAGGCGATCGTCGTGCTGGAGAACTTCGCCACCACCGTGGAGCAGGTGCTGGACAAGACCAAGGTCAAGCACGTGATCGTCGCGGCCATGGGCGACCTGATGGGCCTCGTCAAGGGCACGCTGGTCAACTTCGTGCTGCGCCGCGTGAAGAAGATGGTGCCCGCCTATTCGCTGCCGGGCGCGATCTCGTTCAACGCCATGCTGTCCGAGGGCGCGCGCATGCAGCTCAAGCCGGTCAAGCTGGGGCATGACGACATCGCCTTCCTGCAGTACACCGGCGGCACGACCGGCGTGTCCAAGGGGGCCGTGCTGCTGCACCGGAACGTGATCGCCAACGTGCTGCAGAACGAAGCCTGGCTGAACCCGACCCTGGAGACGCTGCCCAAGGGCGAGCAGCTGCAGTTCGTGTGCGCGCTGCCGCTGTACCACATCTATGCCCTGACCGTGTGCGCGCTGATGGCGATGCGCCTGGGCGGCATGAACGTCCTGATCCCGAATCCGCGCGACATCCCCGGCTTCGTCAAGGAGCTGAAGAAGTACCGCATCAACATCTTCCCGGCCGTGAACACGCTGTACAACGGCCTGCTGAACAATCCCGATTTCGCGTCGATCGACTTTTCCAGCTACCGCATCTGCAATGGCGGCGGCATGGCGGTGCAGCAGGCGGTCGCGGACCGCTGGCTGAAGGTGACCGGCACGCCGATCATCGAAGGCTACGGTTTGTCCGAGACGTCGCCGGTGGCCACCGCCAACCGCTGCGACATCAAGGAATTCTCCGGCACCATCGGCATTCCCTATCCGTCCACCGAGGTGAAGATCCTGGACGACGACGGCAACGAAGTGCCGCACGGCGAAGCGGGCGAGATTGCGATCCGTGGCCCGCAGGTGATGGCGGGCTACTGGCAGCGCGACGACGAGACGGCCAAGTCGATGACGCCGGATGGTTTCTTCAAGACCGGCGACGTCGGCATCATGGACGACCGCGGCTATACCCGCATCGTCGACCGCAAGAAGGACATGATCCTGGTCTCCGGCTTCAACGTCTATCCGAACGAGATCGAAGGCGTGGTGGCGATGCACCCGGGCGTGTCGGAAGTGGCCTGCATCGGCGTGCCGGACGCGAATTCGGGCGAAGCGGTCAAGCTGTTCGTGGTGAAGAAGGATCCGAACCTGACGGCCGAAGACCTGCTTGAGTTCTGCAAGGAGCAGCTCACCGCGTACAAGAAGCCGAAGTACATCGAGTTCCGCGACGAGCTGCCGAAGACCAACGTCGGCAAGATCCTGCGCCGCCAGCTGCGCGACGAAAAGCAGGCTGCATAAGGCTGTAGTGCGCGGGGAATGACCTACCCCTGGTGCGATGTTCTGCCGCGCACTAAACGCGCACCGCCCCCGGCCGCCCATCCTCCACGACATGCGTCGCCAGCACGGCGACGCCCGACTGCGCATCGTGCACGTCGTCCAGCGCCATGAACATGGTCCTGGACGACTGCGGACGCACCTCCATCAGCGTGAACCCGCGCCTGTCGCTGCGCCCGAAGGTGATGTGCGGATTCATCTGCAGGAACTGCTCCGTGCGCGCCTGCGGGCGCGAGCTGGAGGTCACGCTGGTGACGACGAACTCCGACGCCAGCACCGGATTGGCCGCCGACACCGGCCGGTCGAAATCCGCGCGCAGCCGCGTCGCATAGAACCCGTGCACGTCGCCGCCCAGCACCACGGGATTGGCCACCCCGCGCAGCGATTCGAGCAGCTTGCGCCGCGCCGCCGGGTAGCCGTCCCACCCGTCCGTCCACACCCGCCCGTCGCCCGGCGTCAGCACCGGCACCTGGCTCGATTGCGCCATCAGCGTCTGCTGCGCGATGAAATTCCAGCGCGCGTCCGACCCGCGCAAGCCCTCGTTTAGCCAGGCCTCCTGCGCCGCGCCCAGCATCGAACGGCGCGGATCGTTCAGTTCCGCGCAGGCGCGCCGCGGCACGGAATTCGAGCCCCCGCGCCCCGGCCGCGGACAGGCTTCGTAGGCGCGGTACTGGCGGTCGTCCAGCACGTGGAAGCGCGCCAGCCGTCCCCAGTCGTAGCGCTGGTACATGCGCAGCCTGCCGAAGTCGCCGGGACGCGGCAGGTCGAGGCGGATCGGCATGTGTTCGTAATAAGCCTGGTAGGCCGCCGCGCGCCGCTGCGCGAAGTCGGGCGAGAGCCGCTCGTCGCGGTCGTTGGCGTAGTCGTTCGCGACCTCGTGGTCGTCCCAGGTCGCGATCCACGGCGCGGCCAGGTGCGCCAATTGGAGCTGCGGATCGCTCTTGTACTGCGCGTAGCGGGCGCGGTAGTCCGCCAGGGTGAAGCTCTCGTCCGCGCGCCGGGCTTGGGGCGGATGTTCCAGCGAATACGGGCCCCATTCATAGATGTAGTCGCCCAGGAACAGCACCAGGTCCGGATTGGCGGCCGCGATGTGGCGGTGCGCCGCGTAGGCACCGAACTCCCAGTGCTGGCAGGACGCCACCGCCACCTTGAGCAGGGCCGGGGACGAATCCGCCGCCGGCGCCGTACGGGTGCGCCCGACCGGGCTGACCGCGTCGCCATACAGGAAGCGGTAGAAGTACCAGCGGTCCGGCGCCAATCCCTTCACGTCGACGTGCACGCTGTGCGCCAGTTCCGGCACCGCGATGGTGGCGCCCTTGCCGACGATGCGGCGGAAGCCCTCGTCGTCCGCCACCTCCCAGCGCACCGGCACCGCCACGCGCGGCGAGCTGGCCGGGTCGAGGGGACTGGCGATCAGGCGGGTCCAGAGAACGACGGAGTCCGGCAGCGGCGAACCGGAGGCCACGCCAAGACTGAACGGATCGTCGGCAGTGCGCTGGCGCGCGGCGCAAGCGGGCGCCGACGCGCCTGCGGCCGCCAGCGCCGCCAGGCGCCCGACCTGGGCCAGGAACAGCCGGCGCGCCGCTTCCATTACTCGTGCATGAGCGATTCGATGGGCGGCAACGGGCGCGGCTTGCGGTCCTCGCCGGTGGCGACGTAGGTGAGCGTGGCCTCGGTCACCTTCACCACGTCCGCCTGCATGCGGTTCCGTTCGGCGTAGACTTCGACATACACCGTGATCGAGGTATTGCCGACCTTGACGATGTCGGCGTAGAACGAAAGCAGGTCGCCGACGAACACCGGCTGCTTGAACACGAAGGAATTCACCGCGATGGTCGCGACGCGGCCGTTGGCGCGGCGGGTGGCGGGCAGGGAGCCGGCGATGTCCACCTGGGCCATGATCCAGCCGCCGAACACATCCCCGTAGAGATTGGCGTCGGAAGGCGCCGGCAGGACGCGCAGGGTGGGGATCTTGCCTTCGGGGAGGCGATTTTGAGCGGTGGTCATCTTGAATTCTCGTGAAAAGCTACAATCGTTTGAAATTGTTCCACACTTTGCCGAACCTCGCCATGCGACGCCACTCTAGCAACTCGTCCCTCCCGCTGCCGGCCCAAGCCGGCGGCAAGCGCAACGACTGGGCCACGCTCAGGACCTTGTTCCCCTACCTCTGGGTCTACAAGTGGCGCGTGCTGTTCGCGCTGGCCGCCCTGGTCGGTGCCAAATTGGCCAACGTCGGCGTGCCGCTGGTGTTGAAACGCCTGGTCGACGAAATGAGCATCAAGCCCGGCGATCTGCATGCCGTGCTGCTGCTTCCCGTCGCCTCGCTAGTAGCCTACGGATTGCTGCGCCTGTCCACGACCTTGTTCACGGAATTGCGCGAATTCCTGTTCGCCCGCGTCACCCAGCGCGCCGTGCGCACCATCGCGCTGCAGGTATTCCGCCACCTGCACGGCTTATCCCTGCGCTTCCACCTTAACCGGCAGACGGGCGGCATGACGCGCGATATCGAGCGCGGCACGCGCGGCATCAGCTCCCTGATCTCGTTCACGCTGTTTAACATCCTGCCCACGCTGGTGGAGATCACTCTGGTGCTGGGCTACCTGGTCACGCACTACGACGTGTGGTTCTCCGCGATCACGGCGATCGCCCTGGTCAGCTACATCGCCTTCACGGTGCTGGTGACGGACTGGCGCACCCACTTCCGCCGCACGATGAACGAGCTCGATTCCAAGGCCAACACCAAGGCCATCGACTCGCTGCTCAACTACGAGACGGTCAAGTACTTCGGCAACGAGGACTACGAAGCGCGCCGCTACGACGAAGGCCTGAAGAGTTTCGAAACCGCGGCCGTGCGCTCGCAGACCTCGCTGTCGGTGCTGAACACGGGCCAGTCCGCGATCATCGCGCTGGCCGTCACGCTGATCCTGTGGCGTGCCACCGAGGGCGTCATCGCCGGCACCATGACGCTGGGCGACCTGGTGCTGGTGAACTCGTTCATGATCCAGCTGTACATTCCGCTCAACTTCCTCGGCGTGATCTACCGCGAAATCAAGCAGTCGCTGGCCGACATGGAACGCCTGTTCTCCCTGCTCAGCGAGCACCGCGAAGTGGCCGACGGGCCCGACGCCAAGCCGCTCGTCACGCACGGCGCCGAGGTGCGCTTCCAGCACGTCGACTTCAGTTACGAGAGCAAGCGCCAGATCCTGTTCGACGTAGACTTCACCATCCCGGCCGGCACCACCACCGCCGTCGTCGGCCACAGCGGCTCGGGCAAATCCACACTGTCACGCCTGCTGTTCCGCTTTTACGACGTGAACGCCGGCGCCATCACCATCGATGGCCAGGACCTGCGCAACCTGACCCAGGAGTCCCTGCGCCACGCCATCGGCATCGTCCCGCAGGACACGGTGCTGTTCAACGACACCATCGAGTACAACATCGCCTACGGCCGCCCGGGCGCGACCAGGTTCGAGATCGAAGCTGCCGCCCGGGCCGCGGCCATCCACGACTTCATCGTGAGCCTGCCGGACGGCTACCAGACCATGGTGGGCGAACGCGGCCTGAAGCTGTCGGGCGGAGAAAAGCAGCGGGTGGCGATCGCGCGCACGCTGTTGAAGAATCCGGCCATCCTGATCTTCGACGAGGCCACCTCGGCGCTCGATTCGAAGGCCGAGCAGGCGATCCAGTCCCAGCTCAAGGAAATCGCGCGCAGCCGCACCACGCTGGTCATCGCGCACCGCCTGTCGACGGTGGCGGACGCCCAGCAGATCCTGGTGCTCGATCACGGGAAGATTGTGGAGCGCGGGACCCACCACGCCTTGCTGGCCGCGGGCGGGTTGTATGCGCAGATGTGGGAGCGGCAGCAGGCGCGCAAGGAAGACATCCTCGCGTCGCCCGCCGCCGCGGAGGCGGATCAGTAGGTCCAGAACATCCGCTGGATTTCCTTGGTGTCGCTGGTCTTGGTCAGGGCCAGCATCAGCAGGATGCGGGCCTTCTGCGCATTGAGCGTGTCGGCCACCACGAAATCGAGCTGGTCGTCGTTGGCCTCGCCGTTGCGGGCCAGGATGCCGCTGCCGGTGCGGCTGGCGCGCACGATGACCACGCCCTTGCCGCGCGCTTCCTTCAGCGCCGGAACCATGCGCGCGGCCAGGCTGCCGTCGCCGGTGCCGGCGTGGATGATACCCTTGTCGCCCGCCGCCACGAAGGCGTTCAGCGCCACCGGCGTGATGTTGGCGTAGCCATAGACGATGTCCACCGCCGGCAGCTCCTTCAGGTTCATCACGTCGAACTCGGTCTGCGTGGTGTGCTTGCGGGTCGAGGCGTGGTAGAAGTAGGGCTTGCTGCCCTGGATGTAGCCGAGCATGCCCAGGTCCGGCGACTTGAAGGTGTCGGCCGTCGCGGTGTTGGTCTTGGTGACGTCGCGCGCGCCGTTGATCTGGTCGTTCAGGCACACCAGCACGCCCTTGCCGACGGCTTCCTTCGAGCCGGCCAGCAGCACCGCGTTGTACAGGTTGATCGGGCCGTCGGCCGAGATCGCGGTCGAGGGGCGCATCGCGCCGACCACCACCACCGGTTTCTCGCTCTTGACCACCAGGTTCAGGAAGTAGGCTGTCTCCTCCAGCGTGTCGGTGCCGTGGGTAATGACGATGCCGTCCACGTCCGGCTTGGCCAGCAGCGTGTTGACGCGCTTGGCCAGCGTCAGCCAGTGCTCGTTGGTCATGCTCTCGCTGGCGATCTGGAACACCTGCTCGCCGGTGACGTTGGCGACTTTCTTCAGTTCCGGCACGGCTTCGATCAGGCGCTGCACGCCGACCGTGGCGGCGGTGTAGCCGACCGTGGTGGTGCTGGTGGCGCCGGAGCCGGCGATGGTGCCGCCGGTGGCGAGGATGGTGACGTTCGGGAGCTTGGACTGTGCCTGCGCGGTGGACAGGAGCAGCGCGAACCCGAGCAGCGCGAACATGAATTGCGCGGCCTTGCGTTGGAACATGGTGGTTCTCCTTGTGCTAAAAAAAAGGCCTCCCGGTTCGGAAGGCCTCAGGGGTTCTGTGCGGTCAGGCCAGCTTGGCCTTGGCCACGTCCTTATCGGAGGGCGCATCGAGTTCGCCCTCCCACTTGGCGACGACCGCGGTGGCGATCGCGTTGCCGACCACGTTGGTGGCCGAGCGCGCCATGTCGAGGAACTGGTCGATGCCGAGCAGGAGCAGCAGGCCGGCTTCCGGAATGTTGAACTGGTTGAGCGTGGCCGCGATCACCACCAGCGAGGCGCGCGGCACGCCGGCCATGCCCTTCGATGTGAGCATCAGGATCAGCATCATCGTGATCTGGGTGCCGATCGACAGCTCCATGCCGTAGGCCTGGGCGATGAAGACCGAGGCGAAGGTGCAGTGCATCA
>DASRUW010000053.1:0-4565 GCA_035655255.1 Telluria sp.
ACCGGTGGACGAAGTCGAGCGCATTGAAGCCAATGGCGACTATGCCTCCTTACATGGAAACGGAAAGACCTGGCTGGTGCGGGAACGCCTGCACCACCTGGCGATGCAACTCGACCCGCGCGTCTTTCATCGGGTACACCGCTCGGCCATCGTACGGCTGGACATGATTACTGAACTGCATTCGCTTACCAACCGCGACGCGATGCTGCGCTTGCGCGACGGGAGTGTGCTGCGCGCCAGCCGCTCGTATATGCCCGCCCTGACGGAAGCGCTCCAACACCTTAACAAAACACCCAAATAACGCAACGACGAGGAGATCGCATGTCCAGCAACACCAAGTTCTTTACCGCTGCCGCGGTGGCAGCGCTGCTGTCGCTTAGCGCTCACGCGGCGGAAGACACCGCACTGAACGCGGTGGACCGCACCGCCATTGTGCAGGCCCTGGTCGCTAAGCTTAACGCGAACTACATCGAACCCGACATCGCAGCCCGCGTTGGTCAAGCCATCGCCCGCAAGAACGCCGATGGGGGCTACGCGAACGAAGCTGGTGCGCAATCATTCAGTGCGGCGCTGGCGAAAGACCTGCGCGAATTCAGCGGGGATTTGCATTTCGGCGTGAAAAGGGACGAAAGCTTTCGCGAGTTCGAACGTAACTCTGCCCCACCCAGCCGCGCGGAGATGGAGGAGGCACGCGAGGCGACCGCACGCTGGGGCTATGGCATCGAGAAGGTAGAACGCTTGCCCGGTAACGTCGGCTATATCGAACTGCGCGGCTTCGGAAGCACCGAGTTCGTCGGCCCCGCCTTCACGTCTGCCATCTCACTCATGGTGGGGACGGAAGCGCTGATCGTCGATCTGCGCCGCAACGGCGGTGGGAGCCCGGCCAGCGTGGCCTACTTCATGAGCCATTTCATCCCGCACGGCGACCAGCGGCATCTGATCGACATGTTCAATCGTCCTGAAGGCACCACACGACAGTTCTGGACCGTCCCGACGGTCACGGTACGCTACGACAAGCCCGTGTATGTCCTCACCTCGGGCCGCACATTCTCTGGCGGTGAGGATTGCGCGTATGACTTCCAGGCTTTGAAGCGGGGCACCCTGGTCGGCGAAACGACCGGCGGCGGCTCGAATCCGGTGGGCTGGTTCGGTCTAGGACATGGCATGATTGTGGCGATCCCTACGTCGCGCACGACCAATTACATCACCAAGACCAATTGGGAGCACGTCGGCGTCAAGCCGGACATCGCTGTGCCGGCGGCGGAGGCACTGAGGACGGCCCATGCCGGGATCCTGCGCACCCTGATCGCATCCGCAAAAGACGAGAAAGAGCGTGGGGAACTCCAGCGCGTGCTTGCCATGGTCGAGAAAGGCGAAACGGAGAAGCCGGTCTACACCCTGAGAGGTGAACGCAAACGTTAAGTCAGCCCGCCCACCCCGAGGGCCTGGACAATCAGCCAGGCTGACCTCGGGACAGCGCCCGAACGAAAGCAGATTCGTCGTTCCGTCGGGACGCCGGTATTTGAGCCGCCAAAATTTGCGCCCCTGAGCAGTGATCTGGAACTAGAGCCCTTCGCCATCGTAGCGCCGGTACGGCTTCTCGGCGGCACGGGCGCTACGGACTTGCACATCCGTGAGCGGAGGAATGAACTTGGGCATGATTTAGGGATACCGCAAATCCGCTTCGGTATCCTTTCCGAGTTCCCCAAAATCTTTGAACGACCATGGATCGAACGGGACGACAAAAGACAAAAAAACCGCCGTCTCAGAGGGAGAACGGCGGTTTTTTGATGTCCAGCTATCAAGCTGAACGATATCCTGGCGGAGAGAGGGGGATTCGAACCCCCGATAGGCTATGAACCTATACACGCTTTCCAGGCGTGCGACTTAAACCACTCATCCATCTCTCCTGATTTGTGGTCCCGTGGTCGGGAAGCCGCATATTATAGCAAGTTTCCGGATGAGTGCCAGCTTTTTCTGGGCCGATGGAGGCGATGTCGGTGTGCTTGGGGTCATCGATTCCCGCCTGCGCGGGAATGACGCGTGGGAGGCCGAGGCGGGCGATGTCGTATGCGGGCGCGCAGGGGTTCCCGCGTTCGCGGGAATGACCATTGCGCGCCCGGGGGTTACTTGACGCGCTGCTTTTCCAGCTTGCGGGCCAGGGTGCGGCGGTGCATGCCGAGGCGGCGGGCGGCTTCCGAGATGTTGAAGTCCGTTTCGGCCAGCACGGCGTGGATGCGCTCCCACTCCAGCGTCTTGATCGACGTGGCGCGGTTGGTCAGCTCCACGTCCTGCTGGCCGGCCACGTGGCCGAAAGCCGCTTCGATGTCGTCCGTGTTCGAGGGCTTGGCCAGGTACTGGCAGGCGCCCAGCTTGATCGCCTCCACCGCCGTGGCGATGCTGGCGAAGCCGGTCAGCACCACGATCAGCATCTCCTCGTCGTGCTTGTGCAGCGCCTGGACGCAGGCCAAGCCGGAGCTGTTGTTCTTCAGCTTGAGGTCCACCACGGCGTAGCCGGGATCGTAGTCCTGCAGCACGATTTCCAGTTCTTCGACACTGCCCGCATGGCGCACCGTGTAGCCGCGCCGTTCGAAGGAGCGGCCCAGCGTGCGCGCGAAGGCGTCGTCGTCCTCGACGATCAGCAGCTCACGTTTTTCCGCCATGCCTATCCTCGTATGCGATGCTCTGCAGGGGCAGCTTGAGTTCCACCAGCGCCCCGCCCTCTTTGCGGTTCTGCGCGTCCACGCTGCCACCCAATGTGCGCGCGACGTTCACGACCAGGAACAGGCCCAAACCGCCGCCCGGACGTCCTTTGCTGGACTGGTAGGGCTTGCCGAACTGCTCCAGCATCTTCGGGTCGAATCCGGGACCGCTGTCCGCCACGGCCAGCACCAGTTTATCGCCCTCGCGGCGCGCTTCGAAGCGCAGCCATTCGGGCGACGCGTCGAATGCATTATCCAGCACATTCCAGATCATCTGGCGGATGGTCGCATCGAACACGGCGGGCATGTCCGGGTCGATGTAATTCTGGTACTCGAATGCGGCCACCGGGCGGCTGGCGCGCCACTCCGCAGCCAGTTTGTCGAGGAAGGTGCGCACCGTCGTGCGCGCCGACGATTCGCCGCGCGTCTCGCCGGCCGACAGCAGGATGGCGCTGACGATGGACTTGCAGCGCTTGAGCTGCGCCTGCATCTCGTTCAGGTCCTCCAGCAGGTCGGGATTGCGCTTGATCTCCGGGACGTGCTTCCAGTCGCCGAGGATGACGGACAACGTGGCCAGCGGCGTGCCCAGTTCGTGCGCGGCGCCGGAGGCCAGCAGGCCCATACGGATGATGTGATCTTCTTCCGCCGCACGCTGGCGCAGGTCCGCAAGTTCGGCGTCGCGCGCGCGCAGGCTGCGCATGATGCGCGTGATGAAGAACACCAGCAGCGCCGCGTTGAGGGCGAAGCAGATGATCAGGCCCTGGATGTACAGGCTGCCGATGGTGCGGTCCGGCTCGAACGGCGAGGCCAGCGGCCAGGAGCGGAACGACAGCGCCACCAGGCTCAGGATGGTCGTGGCGCCGATGGCCCAGGCGCCGCGCCGGCGCAGCATCACGGCGCCGATGCTCACCTGGAGCAGGAACAGGAAGGCGAACGGATTGGCGATGCCGCCGCTGTAGTAGAGAAGCGCCGTAAGGCTCGCCACGTCCACCAGCAGCGCCAGGAACAGCTCGAAGTAGGACACCTCGCGCTGCTCGTGCCAACGCAGGTGGCAGCCGACGTTGAAGGCGATCAGGCAGGCCAGCACCGCGCTCATGTTCGCGATGGGAAGCTTGATGCCGAAGAACAGCGAGACGACGGCGATGGTCGTGATCTGTCCGGCCACGGCGATCCAGCGCAGGTGGATCAGCTGCTGCATGATCTTGTGGCCGGCGGTGGTGTCGATGCCGGCCGGCTCGAACGTGGGAGCCGTGAAGAAGGTGCTGGTGGATGCCATCGTCGCGCTTGTGGTTATGGGGTCGGCTTGCGCCGGCGGCTGGTGCGGAGGATCCACGCCAGCGCGCCGGCGGCCATCAGGGCCATAGCATACCAAGTCAGCGCGTATTGCAGGTGGTTGTTGGGGAAGTGAATCACCGTGAGGCCGCCGATTGGTTCGCCTGGCGCGGCGCGCGGGGATGCGTCGGCGTCGACGAAGTAGGCCGCGACCTGCGTCAGGCCGCGCGCGGTGGCGATGGCTTGCACGTCGCGCGAGTACCAGCGGTTGGCGGCCGGGTCGTTCTTGCGCAGGAAAGCGCCGGAGGGTTCCGTGAGGCGGAGCAGGCCCGTGACTTTGGCGGCAACGCCCGTGGGACACAAGCGACCATCGATCCCCGCCTGCGCGGGGATGACAGGCCGCGCGTCATCCCCGCGCAGGCGGGGATCGATGGCGCGTTGCGCTGCCACCGGCGTGAAACCGCGATTTACGATAACAATGCTGCCATCGGAACGGCACAGGGGCGTCATAACCCAGTAACCCGGTCCGAGATCGGTCACTGCCTGCACCAGCGTGTCATGGTTCGGGAGATAGACGCCGTCGACGACGAC
>DASRUW010000054.1:0-3071 GCA_035655255.1 Telluria sp.
GTTCGCGTTCGGGATCGCGTGGCTTTCGAGGACGATGAACTGCATGCCGTTCGGGAGCGTGAAGGTTTTCACGTCCGCCGGCGCGAGCGCATGGGCGAGGGAGGCGGCGCCGCACAGGACGCCGGCCGCCAGGATCTTCCATTTCATTGGAGCTTCCTTTCACGAAGAGCGCTCATCATAGCGGCTCGTGCAAGAAAAGCAATCCTCTCTAGACCGGCTCCGGATCGAGCTCCGGCGGGGCGACCGCCAGCGAGCGGCGCTGGCGCAGGAGCTGGGCGAAGTCGCTGGCGGCCAGCGGCTTGCTGAAGTAGTAGCCCTGCATCTCGTCGCAGCCGTGGCGGCGCAGGTAGTGCAGCTGCTCCGGGCTTTCCACGCCCTCCGCGATCACGTTCAGCTGCAGGTTGTGCGCCAGCGCGATGATGGAGGCGACGATGGCCGCGTCCGACGCGTCGCGCGCGATGTCGTTGACGAAGGAGCGGTCGATCTTGAGCACGTCGATCGGGAAGCGCGACAGGTAGGACAGGCTCGAATAGCCGGTGCCGAAATCGTCGATCGACAGCTTGATGCCGAGCGCCTTCATCTGGTGCAGCACTTCCACCGCCTGCGCGATGTCGCTCATGAACAGGCTCTCGGTCAGTTCGATCTCGAGGTACTTCGGCTCGAGCCCGGTCTCCTCCAGCACGGCGCGGATGTTGGCGATCAGGTCGTCGGCCGCGAACTGGCGCGCCGACAGGTTGACCGCCACCCGCAGGTGGCCCAGTCCCGCGTCCTGCCAGGCCTTGTTCTGCGCGGCCGCGGTGCGCATCACCCAGGCGCCGATCGGCACGATCAGGCCGGTGTCCTCGGCCACGCCGATGAAGCGCGCCGGCGCCACCATGCCCAGCTCCGGGTGCCGCCAGCGCAGCAGCGCCTCCATGCCCACCACGGCGCCGGTGGCCAGGTCGACCTGGGGCTGGTAGTGCAGCACGAACTCGTCGCGCTCCAGCGCCTTGCGCAGCGCGCTTTCGATCCGCACGCGCTCCTGCGCTTCCTCGTTCATGGCCGGCGTGTAGAACTGGAAGTTGTTGCGGCCCAGTTTCTTGGCGCGGTACATGGCGATGTCGGCGTGTTCGATCAGGCTCTCGGCCGGGGTGCCGTCGGTCGGGTAGACGGCCACGCCGATCGAGCAGGTGACGTTGAACTCCTTGGTGCCCAGGATGACCGGCTGGGCCACCTTGTCCATCAGGCGCTGCACGATGTCGGGCGACAGCTTGTGCTGGTCGTGGCCGGACAGGATCACCACGAATTCGTCGCCCGACAGGCGGGCCACGGTGTCGGTCTCGCGCAGGGCCGAATGCAGGCGCGCGGCGACCGTCATCAAGAGCACGTCGCCGGCCTTGTGGCCCATCGAGTCGTTGACGAACTTGAAGCGGTCCAGGTCCACCAGCATCACCCAGATCGGCTTGCCGGTGCGCTCCGCGTAGCCGACCGCCTGCGACAGCCGGTCCTGCAGCAGGCTGCGGTTGGGCAGGCCGGTGAGCACGTCGTGCTGGGCCACGTGGTGGATGCGCTGCTCGGTGAGCTTGCGCGAGGTGATGTCGGTGCCGGTGCCGCGGTAGCCGGCGAAGGCGCCGCTCTCGTCGAACATGGGCGCGCCGTTGATCGAGAACCAGTGGCGGCTGCCGTCGGCGTCGGCCAGGGCGAATTCGAAGTTGACGAAGGCTTCATGCGCGGCGAGCTGGGCCAGGTGCTCCTCGCCCCAGTCGCTGCCGGCCATGCCGTCGATGACCTCGGCGGCGCTCTTGCCGAGGAAGCGTTCGGCCGGAATGCCGGCCTTTTCCGCGATGTCGCTGCTGACGTGGACGAAGCGCAGGTCGCGGTCCTGCTCCCAGTACCAGTCGCTCGACATGGTGACCAGCTGGCGGAAGCGCTGCTCCGATTCGTGCAGGGCCTTCTCGGTGCGCTTGCGGGCGATCACGTCCTCGAGCAGGCGCTCGTTGGACAGCTTGAGGTCCGCCGTGCGCTCGGCCACCAGGGCCTGCACGCGGCGCGCGCGCCGCACGCTGAGCTGCACCAGGCCGGTCAGGAGAAAGGTGAGCAGGGTCCCGCCCACCAGCACCGACAGCGAGCCCAGATGGTTGTCCAGGAACGGACGCGGCACGGCCGTGACGGCGATGTGCCAGGGATGGCCGGCCATGTCGGCGCTGGCTTCGAGATGGTCGGTATAGCGCACGCGCAGCAGGCGCGCGAGCCAGGCGCCGGCACGGTCGGCCGCGCCGGGCGGCGGCGCGGGCATGCTTTCGTAGACCAGGGCCTCCGGGTCGCCGGCGGCGCCGGCGTGCACCACCACGCGCAGGCTGCGGTCGCTCAGCAGGCCGCCGTTCTCGACGATGCGCTGCACCAGTTCATGCGGCCGGATCAGGGCCGCCGTATCGCCCACCAGCGCCGCCTGGCGCTGGGCCGGCGTGGCCAGCGGCGCGCCGCTGCGGTAGACCGGCATCAGCACTTCCACCGCCTGCTGCGGCCGGTGGTCCTGGGCCAGGCTCATGAGGCCGGTGGCGGCGGGGCGGTTGGTGCGCACCGCGGCCGCGAGGGCCTGGGCCACGTGCAGGTTGTCGCTCACGTCCAGGCCGAAGGCCAGTTCGTTGCCGGCCAGCGGCTCCACATAGTCGACCACGTAATAGTGCTGGCGCCGCGGCGCCGGCCGGCGCGCGCCGTCCTGCACCTCGTGCAGCACGGTGCCGGGCACGCTGCGCTGCAGGTCCGCTTCCAGCGCCGGGCGCTCGCGGGCCGCGATCAGGCGATGGAAGTTGAAGCCGGCGATGTAGGCGTGGCGCTGCAGCAGCGGCGCGGTGAAGGAGCGGAATTGCTCGCGCGTGACGGGCTGCACGCTGGCGAACAAATGGTTCGCCATGCCGATGAGATCGACCGCCTCGCTCAAGTCCTCGCGCAAGGCCACCACGCGCAGGTTGGCGCGCTGCTCGAAGGCCAGCGTCACCCGTTCCAGCTCCAGCCGCGCGACCGCGCCGAACAGGACGGCGGTCGCGGCCAGGCCGCCGCACAGCGTCAGGGCGGCGGCGGCGGACAGCCTC
>DASRUW010000055.1:0-10130 GCA_035655255.1 Telluria sp.
CGCGCTGCCGAAGCTGCTGGCGCGCCCCGACGTGCTGCGCAACGGCTTTGCGCTGGTGGCGAGCCTGAAGCGGGCGGGCGTGCAAGTGCTGACCGGCATAACGCCGCTCGAGATCAAGGGCTCTCCAGAGGCCGGCGTGCATGGCGTGCTCATTCGCGACAGCCGCGGCAACGAGCATTCCTTCGACTGCGACGCGGTGGCGATGGGGTACCACCTGCGGCCGGAGACCCAGCTGGCGGACCTGGCGCGCTGCGCCTTCCGCTTCGATCCCGAGACGCGCCAATGGCTGCCCGAGACGGGCGAGGACGGCCGCACTTCGGTGCCAGGCGTCTACCTGGCGGGCGACGGCATGATGGTGCTGGGCGCGGACGCGGCGGAAATCGGCGGCCGCCTGGCCGCCATGGCCGTGCTGAAGGACCTCCAGCTCCCGGTGGCGGAACCCGAGCTGCGGCGCCTGCGCCAGGAACAAGCCCGGATGGACCGCTTCCGCCGCGGCCTGGTGCAAGCCTTTCCCTGGCCCGCGCAGCAGGCGGCGCAGCTGCCGGACGAGGCCATCGTCTGCCGCTGCGAGGCGGTCACGGTGGGCGACTTGCGCCGCACCGTGAACGAGAAAGGCGCACAGGAGGCGAACCGCGCCAAGGCCTTGTGCCGCGTTGGCATGGGGCGCTGCCAAGGGCGCTATTGCGGCCATGCGGGCGCGGAGATCATTGCGCACGCCGCCGGCGTGCCGTTGGAACAGGTGGGGCGCCTGCGCGGCCAGGCGCCCGTCAAACCGTTGCCGGTCGCGGCGCGGGAGGAAATCGAATGAGCAAACACAGCGCGGACGTGATCATCGTCGGCGGCGGCATCATGGGTGCCGCCACCGCCTTCTTCTTGCGCAGGCGCGGGGTGTCGGTCATCCTGCTCGAGCGCGGTCTGATCGGCCAGCAGGCCAGCGGCGTCAATTTCGGCAACGTGCGCCGCCAGGGCCGCTACCTCGACCAGATGCCGCTGGCGAACCGCTCGCGCGCGATCTGGGTCAGGCTCAAGGAGCTGATCGGTGACGATGCGGAGTATCTGTTGAGCGGCCACCTGCGGGTCGGCTACCGGCCCGAGCACGTGGCGCGGATGGAGCAGCACGCCCAGGACACCAGGCCGTTCGGGCTGGACCTGCAGATGCTGAGCGCACAGGCCGTGCGTAAGCGCTTTCCTTACCTCGGCCCGGACGTGATTGCGGGTAGCCTGGCTCCGCACGACGGCCACGCCAACCCGCGCCTGGCGGCCCCCGCGTTCGGCCGCGCCGCGATGCGCGAGGGCGCGCAAGTGTACGAGAACACCGAAATCGTGCACGTCGAGAAGGAGGCCGAGGACTTCCGGGTGACGGCCGCAGACGGCCGCGTGTTCCGCGCGCCGACGGTGCTGGTGACGGCCGGCGCCTGGGCCAACCGCATCAGCACCAGCTTTGGCGAGCCGGTCCCGATCCAGGCCAAGGGGCCGCAAATGGCGGTCACCGAACCCGTGCCGTACGCCATCGCACCGGTGATCGGCGTGGCGAGCGAACAGATGGCGGAGGGGATCTACTTCCGCCAGGTCGCACGCGGCAACATCGTGCTGGGCGGCTGCGCCCGCGAAGAGGTGGACCTGGACAAGCGGCGCGCTTACGTGCGGCCCGAGAACACCCTGCATCAATTCGCGCAGCTCCAGCGCGTGATTCCGGCTCTGAAGAACCTGAGCATCATCCGGGTCTGGAGCGGGATCGAGAGCTACACCAAGGACGATCGCCCGGTCATGGGGCCGAGTTCGCGGGTGCCGGGCCTGTACTACGCCTTCGGCTTCAACGGCGAAGGCTTCCAGCTCGGGCCGGGTGTCGGCGACGTGATGGCTGAGCTGATCCATACCGGCGCGACCAGCACGCCCATCGAGCTCTACCATATCGGGCGCTTCGCCAAGCCGGCGTCAGTGGCCAGCTGAAGGGCGATCATGGCAGTCTTCACACCGGTCACGCTGGGCGACCTCGCCGGCTGGATCACGCAGTTCGACCTCGGCCGGCCGCTGGCGATCCGTCCGATTTCCTCCGGCATCGAGAACAGCAATGCGTTCCTGAGCACCGAGAGCGGCGAATACGTCCTCACGATCTTCGAACAATTGACGTTCGGCGAATTGCCGTTCTACCTGGAGCTGATGCGCCACTTGGCGCGCCGCGGCGTGCCGGTGCCGGAACCGGTGCCGAACCGCCATGGCGCCATCCTGCACACGCTGCACGGCAAGCCCTGCGCCATCGTGTCCCGGCTGGCGGGCACGGCGCAGACAGCGCCCCAAGCGGTGCACTGCGCCACCGTGGGCGCCATGCTGGCCCGCATGCACCTGGCCGGCGTGAACTTCCCGCTGCGCCAGCCCAACCCGCGCGGCCCGGACTGGTGGCGCACGGCCGCGGACGCCGTCCTCCCGCGCTTGCCACTGGAGGCGCGGCAGCTGTTGCGGGCCGAGCTCGATACCCAGGCAAGCTTCGCAGCGTCAGCCGCCTGCGGCCGCCTGCCGCGCGGGCCGGTACACGCCGACCTGTTCCGGGACAACGTCTTGTTCGAGGGCGAGCGCTTGAGCGGTTTCCTCGATTTCTACTTCGCCGGCTGCGACGCCTGGATCTTCGACGTCGCGGTGACCGTCAACGACTGGTGCATCGATCCCGACACCGGGGCGCTGGACCAGGGCCGGCTGCGCGCGCTGCTCGCCGCCTACCACGCGGTGCGTCCGTTCACGCCGGACGAGCAGGCCGCCTGGCACACGATGCTGCGGGCCGGCGCGCTGCGCTTCTGGCTGTCGCGGCTGTACGACCGCCATTTTCCGCGCGCGGCCACGACGCTGACGTCGCACGACCCCAGGCATTTCGAGCGGATCCTGCGCCAGCGGATCGCGCTCGCGGATGCCGGCTGGGTATTTGCAGTTTGAAACAATTGTCCATTCACGGCCGAACAACGCAAGCATCTGCCAAGTAAGCGGAACGGGACCGCAGAAAATACTTCGGCCATGAACTTACAATGGGGCAATATGCCGCTGGCAGGCCTTTCGACAGACATCAGGAGACACCCATGAGCGACACCGACATCATCCTCCCGCCGTCCGGCGTCTCGCGGCGCGACGTCATGCGCGGCTTGCTGGCCGGGGGCATGATGAGCACGACCGCCGGCGTCTTGCTGACGCACGCCGGCGCGGCGTTCGCGCAGACCCCACGGAAGGGCGGGCGCATCCGCGTGGCGGCCGGCACCAGTTCGACCTCGGATACGCTCGATCCGGCCAAGGGCGGCAGCATCACCGACTACGTCCGTCACTTCATGTTCTACAACGGCCTGACCACCATCGACGCCAATCTGACGGCCCAGATGGAGCTGGCCGAGTCGATCGAGACCAAGGACGCGCGCACCTGGACGATCAAGCTGCGCAAGGACGTGCGCTTCCATGACGGCAAACCGCTGACCTCGGCCGACGTGGTCTACTCGCTCCTGCGGCACAAGATGCCGGCTACCGTCTCCAAGATCAAGGTCGTGGCCGACACGTTCGCGGAGGTGAAGGCGACGGGACCGCACGAAGTCCAGCTCACCCTGGTGTCGGCGAACGTCGACCTGCCCATGCTGCTGGGGACGACGTATTTCATGATCGTCCGGGACGGCACGACGGATTTCAAGACGGCCAACGGCACCGGTCCCTATACGTGCAAGGAGTTCCGTCCGGGCATACGCTCGGTCGGCGCGGCCAACCGGAACTACTGGAAACCGGGCAAGCCCTACCTCGACGAGATCGAATACTTCGCCATCCCCGACGAGGCCGCGCGCGTGAACGCCTTGCTGGCCGGGGACGTGCAGCTGGTGAACGCCATCAATCCCCGTTCTGCGCGGGCCGTGCAGAGCACGCCCGGCTACACGCTGTTCGAATCAAAGACCGGCAATTACACCGATCTCATCATGCGCGACAACCTCGGGCCGGTGCGCAATCCCGATTTCGTGCTGGCGATGAAGTACATGATGGACCGCGAACTGATCCGAAAAATTTCGATGCGCGGGTACGCGGCCATCGGCAACGACCAGCCGGTCCAGACCAGCAGCAAGTACTACTTCGCCGGTCTGCCGCAGCGCACGATGGACCTGGACAAGGCCCGCTACCACCTGCGCAGATCGGGCATGGCCGGCGTCAAGCTGCCGATCGTCGCCTCCATCGCCTCCAACGGCTCGGTCGATACGGCGCAGATCCTGCAGCTGACGGGGCAAAAGATCGGCATGCACCTCGAAATCAAGCGCATGCCGCCGGACGGCTACTGGTCCAACCACTGGGCCAAGCATCCGATGTCCTTTGGCGGCGTCAATCCGCGTCCGACGGTCGACCTGATGTTCACGCTGTTCTTCAGGTCGGACGCGCCCATGAACGTGTCCGGCTGGAAGAACGAGAAATTCGACCAGCTGCTGGAACTGGCCCGCGGTGAGAGCGACGAGGCCAAGCGCAAGCAGATGTACGCCGACATGCAGGTGCTGGTGCACGACCATTGCGGCGTCGGCATTCCGATCTTCAACCATTCGCTCGATGGCTTCACCAGCAAGCTGAAAGGCTATGCGTCGCATCCCTTGGGCGGGTTGATGGGGTTCGCGTTCGCCGAACATGTTTGGCTGGAAAGCTGATTGACACAACCTTACTGAAGGACCCGTGAAATACGTCTCCACCCGCGGCCGTTCGCCGGCCCAATCGTTCTCTCAAATCCTGCTGGGCGGCCTCGCGCCGGACGGCGGGTTGTACATGCCAGCCGACTATCCCAAAGTCGGCGGGGCCGAATTGAATGCCTGGCGCAAGCTGTCGTACGCCGATCTCGCGGTCGAGATCCTGAAGAAGTTCGCGACCGATATTCCGGAAGCGGACCTGAGGGCGATCGCGCACCGGACCTATACCGCCGGCGTCTACCGCAATGCGCGCGCCGGTGAGGACGCAGGCCAGATCACGCCCCTGCGCCCGCTGGAGAACACCGCCGGCGGCACGCTCGTGCTGCAGGCGCTGTCCAACGGCCCCACGCTGGCGTTCAAGGACATGGCCATGCAATTGCTTGGCAACCTGTTCGAGTATGCGCTGGACAAGGAGGCCGCGGAACTGAACATCTTCGGCGCGACCTCGGGCGATACCGGCAGCGCGGCCGAATATGCGATGCGCGGCAAGCGCGGCGTCCGTGTCTTCATGCTGTCGCCGCACGGGAAGATGAGCGCGTTCCAGACCGCGCAGATGTTCAGCCTGCAGGATGCGAACATCTTCAACATCGCCGTGGAGGGCGTGTTCGACGATTGCCAGGATATGGTCAAGCTCGTGTCGAACGACCTGGAATTCAAGGCGCGCCAGAAGATCGGCACGGTCAATTCGATCAACTGGGCGCGGGTGGTGGCCCAGGTCATCTACTACTTCCGAGGCTACCTGAGCGCCACGACGAGCAACGAGCAGAAGGTGTCGTTCACTGTCCCATCGGGCAATTTCGGCAATGTCTGCGCCGGCCATATCGCGCGCATGATGGGACTGCCGATCGATAAGCTGGTGGTCGCGACCAACGAGAACGACGTGCTCGACGAGTTCTTCCGCACCGGCGTGTACCGCGTGCGCAAGCCAGCGGAGACCTACCATACGACCAGCCCGAGCATGGACATCAGCAAGGCGTCCAACGTCGAGCGCTTCGTGTACGACCTGCTGGGGCGCGACGCCGAGCGCGTACGCAACTTGTTCGCCAAGGTCGGGACGGAGGGCGGCTTCGACCTGTCCGGGGCGCCGGGCAGCGATGGCGACGAATTCCGCAGGGTGGCCCGCTATGGCTTCGTCTCCGGCAAGTCGGTGCACGCGGACCGCATCGCGACTATCCGCGCCGTCCATGCGAAATATGGCGTGGTCATCGATCCGCATACTGCCGATGCAGTCAAGGTCGCGCGCGAACACAGCTCGCCGGATGTTCCGATGATCGTCCTCGAAACGGCGTTGCCGGCGAAGTTCAACGAGACGATCCGCGCGGCGCTGGGACGCGATGCCGAACGCCCGGCGGGCTTCGAACGCATCGAGGAGCTGCCCCAGCGTTTCAACGTGATGCGCCCGAATGTCGCCCGGATGAAGGCTTTCATCGCGCAGCACACGGGTCTGTAAAGCATGGCGGCACGCTGTGCTGCGCGGGCCCCCGAATACCAACGATTGTTTGGGACGGGGGCTTGAAAACGCACTCCCTAGCCCTGCCTTCCATGGTCTACTGCTTGCGTTACCAGACGCTTCCTCACGACCACCGAAAGCCGAGATCATGCCGAATCCCCTTCAAGAAGCGGCCACGCCGCCATCCTTCGTCGACCTGCGCCAGTTCGCGCGTGACCCGAACCTGGGCGTAGCCGTCCCCGCCGCTCCGGACGCCGACAGTTTTCTTGCCAATCGCCGTAGCCTGGACTGGGCGCCGGGCCCCGTCAGCGCGGGCGTCATCGATCTCGAGGGCGGCAGCGGGACGGTGCCGGCCCTGCCGGCAGATGAATTCATCATCGTCAACGAAGGCAGGCTGAGCCTGTCCCAACTGGACACCGTCGTCACCCTCGAAGCGGGCCAGAGCGCGGTGATCCAGCAGGGCGCCGCATTTTCCTGGTCCGCGCAAGGGCCGGTCTCGTTGATCTTCACCCGTTACAACCGCAGCCAGCCGGGCGGGCGGGCCATCGTGCCGATCCGGCAGAACCCGCAGCTCGAGCCGACCGGCACGCCGCTGGCCGAGCTCCTGCTGACACCGACGCCGGTTTGCCGCAACTACTCCGACTATCGCTCGGCCGATGGCGAATTCGTCTGCGGCACCTGGGATTCGACGCCGTATCACCGCAAGGCAATGTTCTACCGCCACTTTGAACTCATGTACCTGTTGGAAGGCAGCGTGACCTTCGTCGACGAGGCGGGCCGCAGCGGCACGTTTTCGAAAGGCGACATCTTCCTCGTCGAACAGACCGCGAAATGCAGCTGGGAGAGCCGGGTCGACGTCGCGAAGGTGTACGTGATCTACCGCCCGGCCTGAGCGCGATGAGTTTCGTCTACAAAGCCGATCCGGTGCGCGGCGCCGTGTGGGCGGAGCTGTTTGCCAGCCGGATGCCGGAACTGCCGTTCCACATCTGGCCGGACGTCGGCGACCCGCATGCGGTGCGCTACCTTGCCGCGTGGCAGCCGCCGGACGACATCGCGGAGCGCTTTCCGAACCTGGAAGTCCTGTTTTCGACAGGGGCGGGGACCGACCACTTCGATCTTTCCGCCATTCCGGCAGCGCTGCCAGTGGTGCGGATGGTGGAGTCCGGCATCATCGCAGGCATGGTCGAATACGTGAGCTTGGCCGTGCTGACGATCCATCGCGACTGGGGCACGTATCTCGACCAGCAGCGCGCGGGCAGCTGGCGCCAGCATCGGGTGCACCCGGCCGCGTCGCGGCGCGTCGGCGTGCTTGGCCTGGGCGTGCTGGGGCGCGCCGTGCTGGAGCGCTTGTCCGGCTTTGGCTTCGCCTGCGCGGGCTGGAGCCGCTCGCCGCAACAGATCGAGGGCGTGGAATGCCACGCCGGTCCGGAGCAGCTGCCGGCCTTCCTGGCGCGCACGGACATCCTGATCTGCCTCCTGCCGCTGACGGAGAGCACGCGCGGCATCCTGTCCAAGCCGCTGTTCGACCAGCTGCCGCGGGGCGCGACCTTGATCAACGTGGGGCGCGGCGGCCATCTGGTGCAGGACGACCTGCTGGAGGCGCTGGAGGACGGGCGCCTGGGGCAGGCCATCCTGGATGTCTGCGAACCGGAGCCGCTGGCGCCCGACCATCCGTTCTGGTCGCATCCGCGCGTCATCCTGACGCCGCACATCGCCAGCATGACGCAGCCGGAAACCGCGGTCGAGGCCGTGATGGCGAACATCCGCCGCCACCGGGAAGGACTGCCCATGTCCGGCCTGGTCGACCGGGGGCGCGGTTACTAAGGAGGAGTCCATGAAGACCCTACTGCTGAAAAAAGAAGAAGTCAGCAACCTGATCTGCATGAA
Organism: Telluria sp.; assembly: GCA_035655255.1. Taxonomy (GTDB): domain Bacteria; phylum Pseudomonadota; class Gammaproteobacteria; order Burkholderiales; family Burkholderiaceae_D; genus Telluria. The sequence goes on from DASRUW010000055.1 coordinate 8,017, forward strand.
GGAAGTGATCGGTACGGTGGAGGAAGCCTACCGGGCTTTCAACAGCGACCAGGTCGTGCAGCCGGATTACATGAGCATTCATTTGCCGGCGCCGCGTGGCGAAATCGACTTCAAGCTTGGTTATTACTCGGCCAATGAGATGATCTCCATGAAGGTGTCGTCGGGCGGCTTTGTCCATAACCCGGCCGACTTTGGCGTACCCTGCGGCATGGGGACCATCCTCGTGTTCGATGCCAGGACCGGGGGACTGGCATGCGTGATGGATGGCAGCCTGATCACCGGCTTGCGGACCGGCGCCTGCGGCGCCGTCTCCGTCAAGGCGCTGGCCAGGAAGGATGCGAGCAAGATCGCCTCCATCGGGACGGGCAACCAGGCGCGCATGCAGATCCGGGCCGTCCGCGAGGTGATGCGGATTGGGGAGATCCATGCCTGGGACAGCAGCCCGGAATCTCTCATGCGGTTCAAGGCCGATATCGAGAGCGAATTCGGCATCCCCGTCGTTCCGGCCACATCCAAGCAGGAAGCGGTGGAGCAGGCCGACATCCTGATCACCACGACGCGCGGAACGGGCTCGCTGGTGGAGGCCGCATGGGTCAAGCCGGGCACCCATATCGTTGCCATCGGCACGGACCAGCGCGGCAAACAGGAGTTCGAGCCGGAGATCTTCAGGAACGCCAAGATCGTCAACGACTCCATCGCGCAGTGCACGGAGAAGGGCGAGACCTGGCACCCGCTGGACCAAGGAATCATCGCCAAGGACGACATCCATGCGGAGATCGGCGAAATCTTGCTGGGCAAGAAGCCGGGCCGCGTGAGCGAAGACGAAATCACGATCTTCGATTCAACCGGCATGGCCATCCAGGACAACACGACGGCCGCGCGGATTTATCGGAACGCGATCGAGCGTGAGATGGGGACCTTCTTTTCGTTTTTTGAAAAATGAGCGGCACCATGCGCAATTATCCGACCATCCAGGACATCCGGGACGCCCAGGAACGCCTGCGGCCCCACATCCGCCGCACGCCAATCCTGCGCGCGGAGAAGATCGAGAAGGCCGCCGGGTGCCAGGTCTACCTGAAGCCGGAAACCCTGCAGATCACCGGCGCCTTCAAGCTGCGCGGCGCGCTCAATAAGTCGCTGTCGCTGACGAGAGAGGAAATCGCCAACGGCATCATCGCCACGTCGTCGGGCAACCATGCCCAGGGGCTGGCCTATGCCGCGCGGATGCTGGGCGTGAAGGCGATCCTGGTGCTGCCGGTGACCACACCGAAAATCAAGGTCGCCAATACCAAGGCGCTTGGCGCGGAGGTGATCCTGTTCGATGGCGATACGGCGGCGCGCTGGAAGCACGTGTACGAGATCGCGGCGCAAAACCAGTATGCAGTGGTGCACGCGTTTGAGGATCCGCTCGTCATGGCGGGGCAGGGGACCATCGGCTGCGAAATCCTGGAAGACATGGACGATGTGGACACGGTCATCATTCCCATGGGCGGCGGCGGCCTCATTTCCGGGATCGCCACCGCCATCAAGGAGACCAGGCCGTCGGTGCGTGTGGTCGGCGCTGAGCCCGCGCTGACGCCGAAGTACTACCACAGCCGCATCAATGGGGAGCGCACTTCCCTGCCGCTGAAGGACACCATCGCGGACGGCCTGCGGATCAGCGTCCCGGGCCAGAATCCGTTTCCCATCATCGAGAAGTACGTGGACGAGATCGTCCTGGTCGACGACGAATACATCATCGGCGGCATGCTGGCCCTGGCCAAGGATGCGAAGCTGATCGCCGAACCGGCCGCGTCGATCGGCATCGGGGCGCTGCTGGCCGGCGCCGTCAAGGTCAGGCCGGACGAGAAGGTCTGCGTGGTCCTCACGGGCGGAAACTGGGACATGGCCGACCTGGCGGAGATCTATGCACTGATTGAGTGAGCGTGGCAGGCACGCTTCCTGCTAGACGTTAGTGGAAGCCTAACGTGAGGAGGAACCATGCTGATGACACAAGACGCTCCCGCCACCGCCGCCAGCACGCTCTCGGGCGACCTGTTCGGCCGCCTGATCAACCTGGCGGGACGCCGCCGCTTCACCTCGCAACGGCTGGTGCTGCACGCGGTGCTGGCATC
>DASRUW010000056.1:0-2354 GCA_035655255.1 Telluria sp.
TGCCGAAGGCCACCGCGCCGGCCGCCTCGTAGCGAGCGGCCAGGGTGCTGGTGTGCTGCGCGGCCGGGGCGTCCCTGAAGAAACGCGAGCCGTTGCTGGTCGAGGTGCCGGCCAGGTAGGTATTGAGATCCTTGAGCAGGAAAGGCACGCCGGCCAGCGCGCCCTCGCGGGCCAGTCCCTGGCCGCCGCGCGCGGCGAGCAGGCGCCGGGCGTAGTCGTCGTGGCGCATCACCACGGCATTGACCTTGGGGTTGACCGCATCGCAGCGCGCCAGCGCGGCGGCCAGCAGCTCCTCCGGACGGATGGCGCCGCGGCGTACCTGCTCGGCCATCGCCGTGGCGTCCAGCTCCAGGTACTCGGCCTGCGACAGCCCGGCCGCGGCGGCGAAGCCGAAGCGCGGCAACAGGCTCGCCCCGGCCAGCACCGCGCCGGCCTTGAGCAGCTGGCGGCGCGGGAGCTGCAGCCCGTGGTCAGGTTCGATCTGTTGTTGCCCCTGCGGGACACCAGCCTTATCCATGATTTTCGCCTCTGTTCGTTATTGTTCGCTGTTTTCGGCGCCGCGACGCAGGGCGCCGGCACGCTATCTGGAGGGGCGAATGCATTCGCCTGATATGGCCGCGTTGGCGAATGAATTCGCCCCTACATCGCTGCACGACTCATCGTTGTTCGCATGGTGCTTTTCCTGTAGGGGCGAATTCATTCGCCAGAAATACCCCGCCAGGACGAATCGCCTGTGCGGTCAGTCTTTCAGTTGCGGCGCCCAGGCCACGCCGTTGATGTGCGCGCCGCCGTCGACGAACAGGGTGTTGCCGGTCAGGTAGCGGGCCGCGTCGCTGGCCAGGAAGGCGGCGACCGAGCCGATGTCGTCGAGCGGATCGCCGACCCGGCCCATCGGGTTGGCGGCGGCGATGGCCGCGGCATTGTCCGGGTTGGCCGCGGCGAACTTGCGGTAGGCCTCGCTGACCGCGCCGGGGCAGATCACGTTACAGCAGACCTGGTGCGGCGCCCATTCGCGGGCGGCGCTGCGGGTCAGGGTGCGCAGGGCTTCCTTGGCGGCGTTGTAGTCGGCGGTGTAGAGGTGGGCGTTGACCCCGTTGAGCGAGCACAGGTTGATGATGCGCCCGCCGCCGCGCTTCCTGAACTCCGGCAGGGCCGCCTGCATGGCCCAGAAGGCGGCCATCACCGCCATGTTGAAGGCGCCGAGCAGGCGCTCGTCGGCGAGGTTCTCCAGGCGGGCGTAGCCGGAACCGCGCCAGGCGTTGTTGACCAGAATGTCCAGCCGGCCGAAGCGCTGGATGGCCGCGCCCACCATGGCCTGCACCTGCTGTTTGTCGGTCACGTCGACCCGCTGGAAGGCGGCATCGACGCCCCACTGCTCACGCAGCCAGGCCACGGTTTCCTCGCCGGCCTGCGCGTCGATTTCCGCCACCAGTACATTGGCGCCCTCGCGGGCCAGCGCCCCGGCGATGCCGCGGCCGATGCCCATGCCGGCGCCGGTGACTATGGCGACTCTGTCCTGCAGCTTGCCCATCTCATTCTTCTCCGTGGCGATGCTCGAAAAAACAGCCGCTCACCCGAAGGCGAGCGGCCGAACGGAGTGACTCTTTGCCGGTACCGGTCTTAGCGACCCTGCGCGCGGATGGCGTCGGCCGTGTACATGGTGGGAACGTACTTGCCTTCGTTGAGGATCGGCCCGCGCTTGGACTCGTTGGTCAGGGTGTAGCCGACGTACTGTCCGGAGTTGAGGTCGTGGTAGAAGGACGAGCCCGCCTGCCAGGCGCTCATGTCGGGGTGGTAGTAGTAGTTGACGAGGGCGAACTTCCACAGCTCGCCGCGGGAGTCGTAGTTGTCCGCCATCACCGCGTTCCAGGTGTCCTCGTCGATGAACAGCACGCGCTTGCTGTACAGGTGGCGGTAGCCCTCCTTGAGGCTCGCTTCCAGCACCCATACGCGGCGCAGCTCGTAGCGCATGACGTCGGGGTTGGGGTGGTTGGGGGTCAGGATGTCGGCGTACTTCACCGCGGCACTGTTGGCCTTGAAGGTGTTGGCCGGGACGTACATCTCGCGCTTGCCGAGCAGCTTCCAGTTGTAGCGTTCGGGCGAGCCGTTGAACAGGCGATCCTCGTCGATGATCATGGTGCCATTGGTGCCGATCATCGGCTGGTCGTAGCCATAACCAGGCAACTGGCGCACGCGCCGGGTGCCCGGGTTGTAGGTCCAGGCCTGGCGGTCGCTGGTCTTGAAGTTGTAGGGCTCGTGGGCGACGTTCATGGTGCCCTTCTCGCGCTCCGGCGCGAGGGTGGTGTTCCAGCTCATCGCCTGCATGCCGGTGACGGTATCCGGTTCGACCTTGG
>DASRUW010000057.1:0-4492 GCA_035655255.1 Telluria sp.
AAAGAATTCATCTATATGCGTGCCTCCCGTTTTTTTATTTCGACTCTCAAAGAAGCGCCTTCGGACGCGGAGATCGTCAGCCATAAACTGATGATGCGCGCCGGGATGATCAAGCGCCTCGGCTCCGGCATCTATACCTACATGCCGGTGGGCCTGCGCGTGATCCGCAAGGTGGAGGCGATCATCCGGGAGGAGATGAATGCGGCGGGCGCCGTCGAACTCCTGATGCCGCTGGTGCAGCCGGCCGAGCTGTGGCAGGAAACCGGCCGCTGGGACAAGATGGGGCCGGAACTCCTGCGCGTCAAGGACCGCCACGGGCGCGACTTCGCGATCCAGCCGACCTCCGAGGAAGTCATCACCGACGTGGTGCGCGCGGAGATCAAGTCCTACCGCCAGCTGCCGATCAACTTCTACCATATCCAGACCAAGTTCCGCGACGAGCGCCGGCCGCGCTTTGGCCTCATGCGCGGCCGCGAGTTCACCATGAAGGACGCGTACTCCTTCGACCGCGACGAAGAGGGCATGCGCAAGTCCTACCAGGTCATGTACGACGCCTACACCAGGATCTTCAACCGCTTCGGCCTGCGCTTCCGGGCTGTGGCGGCGGACAACGGCGCCATCGGCGGCTCCGGTTCGCACGAATTCCACGTGATCGCCCACACCGGCGAGGACGCGCTGGTGTACTGCCCGACCTCGGACTACGCCGCCAACATGGAAGCGGCCGAGGCGCTGCCGCTGCTGGCCGGGCGCGGCGCCGCCACCCAGGCGCTGGAAAAGACGGCCACCCCCGGCACGGCCAAGTGCGAGCAGGTGGCGGACTTCCTCAAGCTGCCGCTGGCGCGCACCGTCAAGTCGATCGCGCTGACCGTGGACAAGGAGGAGGGCGGCCGCGAATACTGGTTGTTGCTGCTGCGTGGCGACCATGAGCTGAACGAAGTGAAGGTCAACAAGATCCCCGGCCTGGGCGCGTTCCGCTTCTCGTCGGACGCCGAGATCCAGGAGGTCTACGGCACCGTGCCCGGCTACATCGGCCCGATCGGCACCAAGCTGCCGGTCAGGGTGGTGGCCGACCGTACCGTGGCCAACATGGCGGACTTCGTGTGCGGCGCCAACGACAAGGACTTCCACTACACCGGCGCCAATTGGGGCCGCGATGCGGCCGAGCCGCAGGTGGCCGACCTGCGCAACGTGGTCGAGGGCGACGCCTCCCCGGACGGCAAGGGCGTGCTGGCGATCGAGCGCGGGATCGAAGTGGGCCACGTGTTCCAGCTCGGCACCCGCTATTCGCAGGACATGAACGCCGTCTACCTGGACGAGGCCCAGAAGCCAGTGCCGATGCAGATGGGCTGCTACGGCATCGGCGTGACCCGCATCCTGGGCGCGGCCATCGAGCAGAACTACGACGACAAGGGCATCATCTGGCCGACCTCGATCGCGCCGTTCGAGGTGGTGCTGTGCCCGATGGGGTACGACCGCAGCGAGTTGGTGAAAGAGGAGACGGACAAGCTGTACGCGGCCCTCAGCGCGGCGGGCGTGGACGCGATCCTCGACGACCGCGGCCTGCGTCCGGGCCAGATGTTCGCCGACTGGGAGCTGATCGGCGTGCCGCACCGCGTGGTGATCGGCGAGCGCGGGCTCAAGGAAGGCAACCTGGAATACCAGGGGCGCCGCGACGCCGAGGCGACCCAGGTGCCGGTGGCCGGCATGGCCGATTTCGTCAAGGGCAAAGTCCGCCAGTGACGGCGCAGCAGGTCAGGGCCGCGCTGGCGGCGGCCGTTCTGGCCCTGGTCCTGCCTGCGCAGGCGGGCAACCAGAAGGAGGAAGCGCTGGCCGACTCGGTGCGGGTGGCGCTCACCAACGCCATCCGCGACGGACGTCCGCCCCAGCCCACGTTCCGCGACGCCGCCGCGCGCAAGCGTTACGAAGCCTGGCTGGCCGCCATGTCCGAGCGCATCCGGCGCTACATACCCGATACCCAGTCGCGCGTCGAATTCCTCGAATCGGCCTGGTACGAAGCCACCCGCGCCGGGCTCGATCCGGGCCTGGTGCTGGGGCTCATCCAGGTGGAGTCGGCCTACCGCAAGTACGCCGTGTCCCTGGTCGGGGCGCGCGGCTACATGCAGGTGATGCCGTTCTGGACCCGCGTGATCGGCGACAGCAACCGGCGCGCGCTGTTCGACATGCGCACCAACCTGCGCTACGGGTGCTCCATCCTGCGCATGTATATCGACATGGAGGGCGGGAACCTCTACCTCGCCCTGGGCCGCTACAACGGCAGCCGCGGGCGGCCGGAATACCCCAATGCCGTGCTGGCGGCGTGGAAGAAGTGGCAATTCAAATAGCGCTCGGCCGCTGAACCGGCCGCGGTGGCGGTTCCTGTAGAATCCCGGCGCATGACGCCGTTCCGCCTTCAACCCGATCCGCGCCTTGCCTCCGCGTTGAAGGACGCTTGCGCCACGATGCTGGCGGTGCTGGCCACGCTCGGCTGCGTGCTGGCGCTGGCGCCATCCGCTGGCCTGGCCGTGCTGGCGACGGTGATGTGCGTGTCGTTCGCGCGCACCGGCCTGGAACGCGACTGGCGCGGCCGCATCGAGGCGGCATTCGCACTGCCCGCCATCGCCCTGGCCGCCAGCGGCGCGGGGCTGCTGCTGGCGCGCCAGCCCTGGCTCGGCGCCGCGGTCTTTGTGGCCGCCATGGCGCTGGCCATCTGGTTGCGCCGCTTCGGCTCCCTGGCGCGCCGCCTGGGTTCCCTGATCGCCTTGCCCTTCGTGGCCTTGCTCGTCACACCGCCCGATGCGCTGGTCCAGCGCGGCCCGATTCCGGCGCCGCTCATGCCGGTGCTGGCCGGCCTGCTGGCGCTGTTCTGGGTCGGCGTGGTCCACCTGGGCGGCCAGGCCGCCGGCCTGCTGACGATGGCGGATGCGCCAGCGCCGGAACCCGCGCCGGCCGAAAGCAGCCTGCGGCCGGTGGCCAGCACGCGCATGGCGCTCCAGATGGCGGCCGGCCTGGCGCTGTCGTTCGCGATCGGATTTCTCTGGTTCGGCACGCGCTGGAGCTGGATCGTGCTCACCGCCTACATCGTCGCCAGCGGCAACCGCGGCCGCCTCGACGTCGCCTACAAGAGCGCGCTGCGGGTGGCCGGCGCGGCGGTCGGGACGCTCGCGGCGCTGGTCCTGAGCCGCTATGCGGTCGGGCATGGCCCCGCCGCGGTCGCGCTGATCCTGGGGGCGCTGTTCGTGGCCCTGTGGCTGCGCCCGATCAGCTATGCCTGGTGGGCCCTCGGCATCACGATCGCGTTCGCGCTGCTGCAAGGCTTTGGCGCGGCGTCCGTGGCCGACGCGCTGTGGGCGCGGCTGGAGGAAATCGTCATCGGCGCCCTGATCGCGGTCGCCGCCGCGTGGTTCGTGCTGCCGGTGCGTTCCAGCGCCGCGCTGCGCCGCCGCCTGGCCGATGCGCTGGCGGCGCTCGCGGACGCGCTCGATCCAGACGCAAGCGCGCGCTCGCCCGGACGCTTCACGGCGGCGCTGGCTGCGGTGGAGCAGATGGCGCCCTCGTTCCGGGCCGCCCGCGCCGTCACCGGCCGCTGGCGCGCGCCGCAGCCGGCGGACTGGATCGATGTGCTGCTCGCCTGCCGCCAGCCGGCGCTGGCGCTGATCGAAGACGGCGCCGCGACGCCGGGCCTGCGCCGCACGCTCGGCGCGGCTCGCAAGGCGCTGCGCGAACCGGACGCCATCGCGCCGGCGCTCACCGCCTTGCGCGACGCCTTGCACGCCGGGCGCGCATAAAAGAAAACCCCGGCGCCTGGCCGGGGTTTTTCCTTGCGTTCTGTACCGCGCAGCTTATTTCAGGTGGTCCGAAATCAGCTTGGTCATTTCGAACATCGACACCTGGCCCTTGCCGCCGAAGACAGCCTTGAGCTTGTCGTCCGCGTTGATCATGCGCTTGTTCGCTGCATCCTGCAGGTTGTGCTTCTTGATGTAGTCCCAGACCTTCTTGGTCACTTCCGTACGCGGCAGCGGGGAAGAACCCACCACGGCTGCCAGTTTGTCGGACGGCGTCATCGCTTTCATGAATGCGGCATTCGGCTTGCGTGCTGCGGCCGGTTTCTTGGCGGCCGGCTTGGCTGCCGGTTTTGCCGCTGCCTTCGCCGGAGCCGCTTTCTTTGCTGCGGGCTTGGCGGCCGGCTTGGCGGCTGCTTTCTTTGCTGCCGGGGTTTTCTTGGCTGTTGCCATCTTCGAGCCTCCTAAACGGACAAGGGATAAATTAGCGTGTCAAAAACGCACCCGGCTAATATTGGTAGGGATTTTCCGTTCATGCAAGTCTTTTTTGCTCAGTCCGCCTAAGAAAACGAAAAAAACGTCAGCGCAGGCCCGGCATCATGCCTTTCATGGAGCGCAGCATCTTCATCATGCCGCCGCCTTTGAGCTTTTTCATCATGGTGTTCATCTGCTCGTACTGGTTCAGCATGCGGTTCACTTCCTGCACCTGGACC
>DASRUW010000058.1:0-10811 GCA_035655255.1 Telluria sp.
TTCTTGTGCCCAGTTAAGAAAGACGTCGAAACGTTCCAGCCAGCCGGACCAGTCCCCGCCCTCCTGCGCCAGCAGGCGCCGCAGTTCCTGCTCGACGGCACGGGCGTATTGACCGAGCCCCGGATAGCCGAAGGTGGCGGCCGAACCGGCCAGGGTGTGCAGGATATGGTGCAGTTCGGTGGCCGCGCTCCGGTCCGGCGCTGCCGCCGCGAGCTGGGCGCGCCCCGTGGCCAGCGCGGCCAGGGTGGCCGGCAACCCGGCCGCGAAGCGCTCGTTGAGCGCCTGCAACCGGGCCTCGAAGGTCGGCATGGATTACTTGGTGCCGAAGATGCGGTCGCCCGCGTCGCCCAGGCCGGGGACGATGTAGGCGTGGTCGTTCAGGTGCGAGTCGAGCGAGGCCACGTACATCTTGACGTTCGGATGCGCGGCCTGGAACACCTCGATGCCCTCGGGCGCGGCCACCAGGGCCAGGAAGATGATCTGGTGATCGGACACGCCGCGCTTTTTCAGCACGTCCACCGCATACACCGCGGAGTTGCCGGTGGCGACCATCGGATCGCACAGGATGAAGGTGCGTTCGGCCAGGTCCGGCAGGCGCACCAGGTATTCGACCGGCTTGTGCGTCTCGGGATCGCGGAACACGCCGATGTGGCCGACGCGCGCGGACGGCACCAGCTCCAGCAGGCCGTCGCTCATGCCGACGCCGGCGCGCAGGATCGGCACGATCGCCAGCTTCTTGCCGGCGATGACGGGCGCTTCCATCGTCTGCAGCGGGGTCTCGATGGTGCGCGTGGTCAGGGGCAGGTCGCGCGTGATTTCGTAGCCCATCAACAGCGTGATCTCGCGCAGCAGTTCGCGGAAGGTGCGCGTCGAGGTGTCGCTCTGGCGCATGTGGCTGAGCTTATGCTGGATCAGCGGATGGCTCAGGATAAACAGGTTGGGAAAGCGCGGATCTTGTTTCATGGATGTGCGTATGGTTGTCGTTATGTGCTTGGGCGCAAGCCGCATTATCACACGGCCATGCCCTACGCCACCAGCGCCCGCGCTAGGATCGCGACCACGTCCACGCCCTCCGGCAGGCGGCCGAAAGCGCCGCCCGGCGCCTGGGCGATGCGGCTGGCGACGAAGGCGTCGGCGACATAGGCGGGCGCGTGCCGGAGCAGCAGGGCGCCCTGCACCGCCAGCACGATCCGCTCGGACAGCACGCGCGCGCCGTACTCGCCGGCGGGCCGGGCCAGGTCGTCCAGCAGGCGCGCGGCGAAGGCGTCGAAGGCGGCGTTCCCGCGGGCCGGCGCCAGCTCCGCCGCCAGCGCGTCGCGCGCGGCCGGGCTCTTGCCGAGCGCGCGCAGCACGTCCAGGCACATCACATTGCCGGAACCCTCCCAGATCGAATTGACGGGGAACTCGCGGTACAGGCGGGCCAGCGGGCCGTCCTCCACGTAGCCGTTGCCGCCCAGGACTTCCATCGCTTCCGCGCCGAAGGCCGGGCCGCGCTTGCAGATCCAGTACTTGCCGGCCGGGGTCAGCACCCGCGCCAGCTGGGCCTCGGCCGGATCGTCCTGCCGGTCGAAGCAGCGCGCCAGGCGCAGGGAGAACGCGGTGGCCGCCTCCGATTCGAGCGCCAGGTCGGCCAGCACGTTCTGCATGAGCGGCTGCTCGGACAGCTTGCGCCCGAACACAGAGCGCCCGCGCGCGTGGTGCAGGGCGTGGGTCAGCGCGGCGCGCATGATGCCGGCGCTGCCGACCACGCAGTCCAGCCGCGTGTGGCTGCCCATCTCCAGGATGGTCGGAATGCCGCGCCCGATCGCGCCCACGGGCCAGCCGACCGCCCCGCAAAATTCCACCTCGGACGAGGCGTTGGAACGGTTCCCCAGCTTCTCCTTCAGGCGCTGCACGCGGATCGCGTTGCGGCTGCCGTCGGGCAGGAAGCGCGGTACGAAGAAGCAGGTAAGGCCCGCGCTGCCTTCGTCCTCGGTCTGGGCCAGCACCAGATGGGCGTCGCACTGGGGCGCGCTGAAGAACCATTTGTGGCCGACGATGCGCCAGGCGTCGCGCCCGGCCTCGCCGAACCGGGCCTGGGCCGGGCCCGGCGCCATCGGCTCGGCGCGGGTCGTGTTGGTGCGCACGTCCGTGCCGCCCTGCTTTTCCGTCATACCCATGCCGACCAGGGCGCCGTGCTTCTGCGCCACCGGCAGCGCGCGCGGATCGTATTGACGCGACAGGATCTTGGGCAACCACAGGTCGCGGATCGCCTCCGGCGCCTGGCGCAGGGCCGGCACGCTGGCGTAGGTCATGGTGACCGGGCACTGGGCCCCGTTTTCGAGCTGGCCGAACAGCAGGTACTGGGCGGCGCGCGCCACCTGGCTGCCCGGCTGTTTGCCCTCCCACGGCGCGGCGTGGGCGCCGGCGCCGATCATCATTTCCATGATGCTGTGCCAGGACGGGTGGAACTCCACCTCGTCCACGCGCCGCCCCATGCGGTCGAAGCTGTGCAGGCGCGGCGGATTGCCGTTGGCCTGGCGTGCCAGGTCCTGGACCGCCGGTCGGCCCAGCTGGGCACCCAGGTCGCGCAGGCCGTCCGCGGCCCAGCCGCCGCCTTCCCGCCGCAAGGCTTCCTGCAGCGCGATATCGCAGGTGAACAGGTTCACGTGCTCGAACGGCGGCACCTGATTCAAGACAACATGGGTGTCGAACGCTTCCATACACTGCCTCCTTTGTCCGGGCCAGCCTAGCACCAATTTGGCAGGGCTCCAAGAACGTCGCTGACGCACATCAAAAACAGGAAATTCTGCCAATGGAACAAACTCTTTTCATGCACGGGAGAATCTTTAAGTGCTACAGTCGGTTGTAGTTTGGTAAACTTGCACCCAGACGACGGCAGCCATGCCGTTCATAACGAAACTATTGATGTTGACGATGCGCCCCAGTTCCTCCCAGGCAACGGATCGCACGGAGCTCAGCCATCTCATGGAAGCGGCTGGCGACGTGGTGTTCCTCCTGGATACGGGAGGAAAGATTATTTTTGCGAGCCAGCGCGCCGTCAAGCTGATCGGCATGTCCCACGACGTGGCCGGCCTGCCCCTGGCCGCCCTCACGGCCGAAGCCGACCAGGCCGCGCTGCGTGGCGCCCTGGCCGAGCTGCCGCCGATGGCCCAGCCCATGCGGCTCGAGACGCGGTTCCGCACGCCGGAACGCGACGTCTGGTTCGAGCTGCGCCTGTGCCCCCTGGCCGGCGGCGGCGACGGCGCCATCCTGGTGGTCGGGCGCGACATGACCATCCAGCACGCCACCGAAGAGCGCCTGCGCCACATGGCGACCCACGACGCGCTGACCGAGCTGCCCAACCGCCTGCTCCTGACCGACCGCATCCGCATGGTGATCGCCCAGGCGCGCCGGTCCGGCCAGGGCTTCTCGGTCGCGGCCTTGGGGCTGGACGGTTTCAAGAAGGTCAACGACGGCCTCGGCCACGCGATCGGCGACGCCGTGCTGCGCATGGCCGCCGCCCGCCTGCGCAAGGCCCTGCGCGATTCGGACACCCTGGCCCGCGTCGGCGGCGACGAATTCGTGGCCGTCCTGCCCGGCACCTGCAGCGAGCAGCAGATCAACCTCGTCACCGGGCGCATGCTGGCCACCTTGCAGTCGCCGTTCGAGATCGACGGCCACACCATCTACGTGGGCGGCTCGATGGGCGTGGCCCTGTACCCGCAGCACGCCGAGGACGAAATGCGCCTGCTGGCCCAGGCCGACGCGGCCATGACCCTGGCCAAGGAGACCGGCAAGAGCCGCGCCCTGCTGTACAGCACCCGCGCCAACCAGCCGCCCGAGCACGACATCTCGCTGGAGGCGGCCATGTTCCAGGCCGTGCGCGAGGGCGAGTTCGTGCTGTTCTACCAGCCGATCGTGGACGCCCAGACGCGCCAAATCCAGGGATTCGAGACCCTGATGCGCTGGAAGCATCCGGGCCTGGGCATGGTACCGCCGGCGCGCTTCATTCCGATCGCCGAGACCAATGGCCTCATCAACCTGCTTGGCGCCTGGGCCCTGAAGGCCGCCTGCGTGCAGCTGCGCCAGTTCGAAGAGGTGGCCAAACGCCCGCTCTATATCTCCGTCAATATTAGCCCGCGCCAGTTCCGTAACGATAAGTTCCTCGACGTGCTGGACGACGCCCTCAGCTTCTCGGGCCTGGACGGCAGCCGTCTGGTCCTGGAGATTACGGAGGGCACCCTGATGATCGACCCGCAGCACGCCGAGACCATCCTTGGCCGCATGGCTGAACGCCACGCACGCATCGCGATCGACGATTTCGGCACCGGCTATTCGTCCCTGGCCTACCTGAAGCGCTTCCCGATCTCGGTCCTGAAGGTGGACCGCGCCTTCATCAAGGACCTGCCGGAATCGGAAAAGGACGCGGCGATCTGCAATGCCGTGCTCGACCTGGCCAAGCACCTCGACCTGTCGGTCGTGGCCGAAGGCGTCGAGACGGAACAGCAACTGCATTATTTGGAACAGCGCGGCTGCCAGTACGTGCAAGGTTTCCTCACCGGGAAACCGATGCCGGCCCACGTGGCGATGGCGGCGCTCAAAGAAGACCTGTACACCGAGCTGATGCCGGTGGAACGGCGCGCGGGAATCGTATAAATGTCTACAGTGACCACCATCCCCACCACCTCCCCCGGCGACGCCACGCTCGCGCTGCTGTGGGAGCGCACGCGCCAGCGCGGCGACATGCCCGGCTTCACCAAGGCGATTCACGCCATCCTCGGCGCCATGCGCGGCGAGGACGAGCACGAATTCAACATGACGCAGACCGTGCTGTCGGACCCCGTGCTGACCCAGAAGGTGCTCCGCCTGGCCAACAGCGGCATGTACTCCGCCTTCGGCCAGTCGATCAACACGGTGTCCAAGGCGGTGCTGGTGCTGGGTACGGAAGCGATCGGCCACCTGGCCCTCGGCCTGAAACTGATCGAGGAGCTGACCAGTTCCTCGCCCGATTCGTCGGTCGCCCACGTGGAGATGGAAAAGGCCGTCCTGGCCGGCATGGTGGCGCAGCAGGTCGCCGCCAGCGGCAAGGCGCGCGATCCGGAAGAAGCCGTGGTCTGCTCCATGCTGCAGGCGCTGGGCCGCATGATGGTCACCTTCTACATGCCGGAGCTGTGGGCCCAGCTGCAAAAGCAGGGCGGCGTCGGCACCGAGGAAACGTCGGCCGTGCAGGTGCTCGGCCTGTCGCTCGAACAGGTGGGACGCGCCACGGCCGAGCGCTGGGGCCTGCCGCGCAACCTGCTGTCCGGGATGCGCGTGATCGAGCCGGTCAACGAGCCGGTCGAGGAACTGTCGCACGAGGACTGGCTGGCCGCGCTGTCGACCATGGCCGCGCACTGCGCCGGCGCGCTGTGGGCGGACGACGAGAAAGGCGCGGCCCGCATCAGGCAGCTGGCCGGCCGTTACGCATCCATGCTGCGCATCGACGCCACCGAGATCCTGGGCGCGATCGAAAAGGCGCGCGAAGCTGCCGCGGCCGACCTGTCGATCGCCCCGCTGGCCAAGCCGCAGGAAAAGCGCGCCAAGGCGGCCCAGACGGTGCGCATGCGCGCCGAAGGCAACAAGGTGCTGCAGTCGGGCGTGTCCGACATGCGCGACGTTCTGGCCACGGCCAGCCCCGGCCAGATGATGACGATGGCGCTGGAAACGGTGTACCAGGGCCTCACCTTCTCGCGCGCGATCGCCTTCCTGCGCAACCGGCGCGACAAGGTGTATGCGGCCAAGATGGGCTTCGGCGAGGGCGTCAAGGCCCTGCTTCCGGCCATGACCTTCGAGGACGTGTACGAACCGAACGTATTCCACGCGGCCTTGAACAGCGACCGCGTGATCTTCATCGAGAACGCCAAGGACCCGAAGTTCGCGGCCAAGCTGCCGCTCTGGTGGAAGCAGTCGCTCGCCGATTCGCGCAGCTTCGTGATCCTGCCGCTGTGCACCAACGGCCTGCCGGCCGGCTTCATCTACGGCGACTGGGACGAGAGCTTCCCGTCGATCGCGCTGTCGGCGACGGAGTTCTCGCTGTTGAACGACATCCGCTCGCTGGTGGTGAAAGCCGTCGAACGCCGCCAGCAGCTCGACGCCCCCAACCGCGCCGCCTGAGTCAGGGGTCTGGCCCCGCCGGAGTCGCCCCCCGGATTCGGCTTGCACACAGCATTCCGGCCGCCGCCAGCAGCGCCGCCGCGTAATACACCGCCGCCGCCCCCATGCGCTCCCAGCACAGCGCCATGAACAGGCTGCCGCCGGTCCCGCCCACGCCATACCCGATGCTCATGTACAGCGCCTGCCCGCGCGCCTGCAGCGGCCCGGCGAACCACCGCTGCATGGTGATGATCGACGCCGAATGATGGGCCGCGAAGCTGAACGCATGCAGCAGCTGGGCCAGCACCAGCACCGCCAGCACGTCCGGCACCGCACCGATGACCACGAACCGGAACACCGCCACCGCAAAGGCGGCCAGCATCACCCGGCGCGCGCCGAAGCGGCGGAACAGCCTGGCCTGGAAGCGGAACAGCACGATCTCCGCCAGCACACCGAGCGACCACATGATCCCGATCACGGACTTGCTGTAGCCGTTGCGCTCGAGGTACAGCGAGTAGTAGACGTAGAGCGCCATGTGCGCCGCCACCATCAGCGCCCAGCTGGCGAAGAACAGGGCCACGTCGCGCCGCATCAGCAGCCGCAGCACGGGCGGACGCTCCGCATGGACATCGTGCGCGGCAGGCACCTCGCGAATGGTGCAGGACACGCACGCCACCGGCAGCAGCAGCCCGATGCCGATCCACGGCAACGCCTCGACACCCCAGTGCTCGAGCGCGTATCCGGCCGACGTCACGGCGACGATGAATCCGACCGATCCCCACAAGCGCACGCGCCCGTAGTTGGACAGGTCGCCGCGCATTTCCGCCAGCGCCAGGGCCTCGCACAAGGTCGGCTGCGCGGTCGTGAACAGGTTCACCAGCAGCATGGCCGCGAACAGCGCGCCGAAGCTGCCGGCAAAGAAGAAGGAAACGAAGGAGACCAGCGCCGCCAGCGCGATGAAGCGCAGCACCGCCGCATGGCGGCCGGTATGGTCCGCGATCGAGCCCCACAGGTTGGGGCCGACGATGCGCATCACCTGGATCAGGGCCATGAGGACCCCGACCTGGGCCGCGCTCATGCCGCGCGCGGCGAAGAACAGGCTGGCGTAGGTGGCGAAGGTGCCCGCGTACGCATAGTGGCCGAACAGGAAGCGGGAGAAGTGTCCGGCCTGTGGCGTCATGCCCGCGGCGCGATGCGCGGCGTCGCGACCTCGACGTCTGCACACTGCGCGCGGTACATCAGCGCGTGGTCGATCAGCACCAGGGCCAGCATCGCCTCCGCGATCGGCGTGGCGCGGATGCCCACGCAGGGGTCATGCCGGCCGAAGGTTTCGACCAGCACCGGGTTGCCGTCCTTGTCGATCGAACGGCGCGGCGTGCGGATCGAGGAGGTCGGCTTGATCGCGATGGCCACCGTGATGTCCTGGCCGGTGGAGATCCCGCCCAGCACCCCGCCGGCGTTGTTGCCGACGAAGCCTTCCGGCGTCAGTTCGTCGCCGTGCTCGGTGCCGCGCTGTTCCACCGAACGGAAGCCGGCGCCGATCTCCACGCCCTTGACGGCGTTAATGCCCATCATGGCGTAGGCGATGTCCGCGTCCAGCTTGTCGTAGATCGGCTGGCCCAGGCCTACCGGCACGCCGCTGGCCGTCACTTCGATCCGAGCGCCGATCGAGTCGCCATCGCGGCGCAGGTCGTCCATCGCCTGCTCCATCCGGGCGATGAGGGCGGCGTCGGCGGTGGCCGCGAAGAAGGGATTGGCGTGCACGTGTTCGAACGACTGGAACGGCACGGCGATGTCGCCCAGCTGGCTCATGCAGCCGCGCACCTCGGTACCGTATTTTTCGCGCAGCCACTTGCGCGCCACCGCACCCGCGCCCACCACCGGCGCCGTCAGGCGCGCCGAGGAGCGCCCGCCGCCGCGCGGATCGCGGATGCCGTACTTATGCCAGTAGGTGTAGTCCGCGTGGCCGGGACGGAAGCGGTCGGCGATGTTGCCGTAGTCCTTGCTGCGCTGGTCCTCGTTCTGGATCAGCAAGGCGATCGGCGCGCCGGTCGTCCTGCCTTCATAGACACCCGACAGGATGCGCACCGTGTCCGCCTCCTGGCGCTGGGTGACGTGGCGCGAGGTGCCCGGCTTGCGGCGGTCCAGGTCCGGCTGGATGTCGGCCTCGGACAGTGCCATACCCGGCGGGCAGCCGTCGATCACGCAGCCGATGGCCGGTCCATGCGACTCGCCAAAGGTGGTGACGGTGAAGAGTTTCCCGAAGGTATTGCCGGACATGTCAAACACGCAAGAAAGTGAGGGAGGATAAGCATTTTACCAGCTTCCCGACTGTCTCAATTTGTGTCTCAAAACATCAATTTGTCGGTTTCCTTTGATAAACCGCTATATACTTGAACGCAACTCATGATTCATGGTGGAGACGCGACGCATGACCTCATCGCCCCCGCCGGCCCAGCCGCAGGCCGAGATGGACGACCTGGTGTTCCTCGACGAACAGGCAGGACAAGGGCCGTCGCAGCCGTCCCGCCCCGTGTGGCGCGTGATGATCGTCGACGACGACGAGGACGTGCATTCGACCACCACCTTCGCGCTCGGCAATCTCGACATGCAGCAGCGCGCCCTGGAATTCGTGCACGCCTTCTCGGCCGCCGAAGCGCGCGAGCTGCTCCAGCGCGAGAAGGACATCGCCGTGATCCTGCTCGACGTGGTGATGGAGCAGGACGACGCCGGCCTGCACCTGGTGCGCTACATCCGCGAAGTGCTCAAGCTCTCCGACGTGCGCATCATCCTGCGCACCGGCCAGCCCGGCTACGCGCCGGAGATCGACGCGATCCGCGACTACGACATCAACGACTACAAGACCAAGTCCGAACTGACTCGCATCAAGCTGTTCACCACGGTGACGGCGGCGATCCGCTCGTATGAACAGATCCGCGCCATCAGCGCGAGCCGGCGCGGCCTGGACCAGATCGTCCGCGCCAGCACGGAGCTCATGTCCCTGCACGGGGTGCAGAATTTCGGCGCGGGGGTGCTGACCCAGGTCGCCCAGCTGCTCGACATGGACGCCAACGGCGTGCTGTGCGTGAAGGAAGCGCCGGACGGGCGCACCCACGAACTGTACGCCATCGCCAGCGCCGGCAGCTTCCATCGTCCGATGTGCGGCCCGATGACGGCGCCGCAGGATCAGCGCCTGTGCGCCCTGCTCGACCGCACCTTGCTCCAGCGCCGCAGCCAATACACGCCGGAGGCGGCCACGCTCTACTTCCCCGGCAAGTCGGGACGCGATTTCGTCGCCCACTTCCTGCTGGAGCGGCCGTTGTCCGAGATCGAGGAACGCCTGCTGGACGTCTTCTGCAGCAACGTCGCGGTCGGCCTGGACAACGTGGAGCTGGTGAGCCACCTGCACAACGCCGCCTTCTACGACCAGCTCTCCAAGCTGCCCAACCGCACCCGCCTGATCGAGATCCTCGACGCCACCCTGGCGGGCCCCGGCAAGGACGAAGCGACGCTGTCGCTGGTGGACCTGGACCACTTCGCCGAGACCAACGACGCCCTCGGCCACGAGTTCGGCGATCTGCTGCTGGCCGCCGTGGCCGCGCGCCTGCAGGCCCGCCTCGGCCCGCACCTGACGGTCGCGCGCATCGGGGGCGACATCTTCTGCGTGCTGGGCGACTCGGGCTGCGTCAATCCGGACAACATCCTCGGCCTGTTCGCCACGCCGTTCTCGATCGAAGGCCAGGACGTACAGCTGTCCGCCACCCTGGGCCTGGTGCGCCTGGCCGAACATGACGGCAGCGGCGCGGACGCCCTCAAGGACGCCGACATCGCGCTCAAGCGGGCCAAGATGCAGCAGCGCTCCGGCCACTTCTACTTCTCGCGCAGCATGGGCGTAGAGATCCGCGAGCGCGTGCGCATGATGCACGCCCTGCGCAGCGGTTTCGCGCGCAACGAACTGTTCCTGGCCTACCAGCCGCAGATCGACCTGGCCACGCGCCGCACCATCGGCGCCGAGGCGCTGCTGCGCTGGCAGACGGCAGACGGCAAATTCGTGCCGCCGGACCGCTTCATTCCGATTGCCGAGTACTCGGGCCTGATCATCGACATCGGCGAATGGGTGCTGCGCACCGCGCTCAAGGAGCTGGTGCACCTGCGCGAACTGGGGCACCGCGACTTCACCATGTCGGTCAACGTCTCGCAGGTGCAGTTCCGCCACCCGTTCTTCCTCGACATGCTGCGCAGCGCGCTGGAGGACACCCAGGCGCCGCCCGAGTTCGTGGAGCTGGAGATCACGGAATCGGTGGCGATGGAGGAACCGGATCTCCTCATCCGCATGCTCTCGCAGGTCAAGCAGACCGGCGTCTCGATCGCGATCGACGACTTCGGCACCGGCTTCTCGTCGCTGTCCTACCTGCAGCGGCTCAACGTGGACAAGCTCAAGATCGACCGCGCCTTCGTCACGGAGATCACGAATTCCGCGCGCGGCAGCAGCATCGCCGAGATGGTCACCCAGCTGGGCCGCAACCTTGGCCTGACGGTGATCGCGGAAGGCGTGGAAGACGAACGCCAGGCCCAGATCCTGCAGTCGATCGGCTGCCCGCAGGGCCAGGGCTACCTGTTCTCGCGCCCCCTGCCCTCCGCCGGCCTCGCCGAGTTCCTCGCCAGCCAGGCCCTCGATGCCGCCTGAGGCAAAAAAC
>DASRUW010000059.1:0-13072 GCA_035655255.1 Telluria sp.
GGCCACCACGGTCCGCATCCACTATGACGCGCCGGGCCTGCGCGTGGTCGGCGACAAGGGAAAAATGAGCTGGTCCGAATCTGCGAGCGCAGCCCGGGATAAGGACGGCGTCTGGACCTACACCTGGCCGGACGCGCTGGGCGACGTGCAGATGAAGCCCCAGCTGCCCGACGGGCGGCTGTCGGTCGGCGGAACCTACAGCATCAAGGCCGGCGCCAGCGCCGACGTCTATCCCTTCTTCGGCGCGCCCTTCGGCAAAGTCGTCGTGGTGCCCGGCATCGCGTCGCCGCAATTGAAAAACGAGCGCGCGCTGCGCATCTACCTGCCGCCCAGCTACGACGAGAACAAGGCCAAACGCTACCCGGTGCTGTACATGCACGACGGCCAGAACCTATTCGACGCGAAGACCGCGGCCTTCGGCGTCGAGTGGGGCATCGACGAGACGGTGAACCACCTGGTCGCGATGGGCCGGATGGATGAAGTGATCGTGGTCGGCATCGACAACACGCCGGAGCGCATCCCGGAATACACGCCCTGCTGCGATCCCAAGCATGGCGGCGGCCGCATCGACGCCTACATGGGCTTCATCGTCGATACCGTCAAGCCCTATGTCGACCGCAGCTACCGCACCCTGCCCGACCGCGACAACACCGCCATCATGGGCTCTTCGCTGGGCGGCATCGCCTCGGTCTACATCGCCGGCAAGCACCCGGAACTGTTCTCCAAGGCCGGCGGCGTCTCCAGCTCCTTCTGGTGGAACAACCGCGACCTGGTGAAGAACGCGCCCCAGCACGTGCCGGTCAAGTTCTACCTCGATGCGGGCACCGACAACGACGGGCTGGAGGAGTCGAAGCAGATGCGCGACGCCATGCTGGCGCACGGCTACCGCAACGGCGTCGACCTGTATTTCGTGGCCGCCGACGGCGCCTCGCACAACGAAAAATCCTGGGCCGCCCGCGTGGACAAGCCCCTCGTGTGGTTCTTCCCCTGGGGCGGCACCCGCTACTGAGCGCGCGCCGCGGCGATGAGCTTGCGCAGCGCCGCGCCCAGCACCTTCTGCTCCTCGGCGTCCAGGTGGGCGTCGTACAGCTCCCTGATGGCGGCGGCGTACACGGGCCACATGCGCCGCCGCAGCTCTTCCCCTTTCGGTTCCAGCACCGCGAACGCGCCGCGCCGGTCGGCGGGATCGGTCTCGCGCCGCAGCAGGCCGGCCTCGCCCAGGCGGTCCACGAGCCGCGTCAGGTTGCTGCGCGAGAGGACCATCCCGTCCGCCAGTTCGTGCATGCGCAGGCGCCGCTCCGGCGCGCGCTCCAGCGCCCACAGCACGTCGTACCAGGCCAGCGAGGGCAGGCCGGCCGCGTCCAGGCGCCGTTCCACTTCCTCGGTCAGCACGGCCTGCGCCGTCAGCAGCAGCGGCCAGGATGATTCGGTTTTCTTCATGCGTGAATTTTAGTTGCAATTGCAACGATCTGCAACTACACTGCCGATATCGTTGCAATTGCAACTAATTCGAGGAGCCCGCCATGCCCCGCTACGAACTGGTGAGCCACGCCCTGTGCCCCTACGTACAGCGCGCGGCGATCGCCCTGCTGGAAAAGGACGTGCCGTTCACGCGCACGACGATCGACCTGGGCGCCAAGCCGGACTGGTTTGGCGCCATCTCCCCGCTTGGCAAGGTGCCGCTGCTGAAGGTGGACGACGAGGTCCTGTTCGAGTCGGCCGTGATCTGCGACTACCTGGACGAGACCCTCGCGCCGCGCCTGCACCCGGCGGATGCCCTGCAACGGGCGCGGGAACGCGGCTGGGTGGAATTCGGCTCGGCCATCCTGAACGGCATCGCCGGCCTGTACAACGCGCCCGACGCCGCGGCCTTCTCCGCCACATGCCGCGAACTGGCGGCGCGCTTCGCCCGGATCGAGGCGGCGCTGGGCGACGGGCCATACTTCGCAGGCGCGCGCTTCGGCATGGTCGACGCGGCGTTCGGCCCCGTGTTCCGCTACTTCGACGTGTTCGACCGCATCGGCGACTTCGGCATCCTGGACGGCCTGCCCAGGCTGGACGCGTGGCGCGCCGCGCTGGCGCGGCGGCCGTCCGTGCGCGCCGCCGCGTCCCCGGACTATCCGGACGCCCTGCTCGCTTTCCTGTGCCGCCGGCCGTCCTGGCTCGGCGCGCGCGCTCAGGAATTCTGCAGCATCGCGGCCTGACGGCGCGGCAGGGCGGGCGCCGCGTGACGCCGGATCAGCGCCGGATCGATCTTGAAGACGCTGACCGCGTCGCGCAGGGTCTCGGCCTGGTGCTGCATCGACTCCGCCGCCGCTGCCGCTTCCTCGACCAGGGCCGCGTTCTGCTGGGTGGCCGCATCCATGTCGGATACGGCCCGGTTGATCTGGTCGATGCCCGAATTCTGCTGGTCGCTGGCCGCCGCGATCTCGCGGATGATGCTCGCCACCCGGCGCACGTTCTCGACCACGTCGTCCATGGTGCTGCCGGCCTGGCCCACCAGGCGCGAGCCCGCTTCCACCTGCTCCACCGAGTCCCCGATCAGGGTCTTGATCTCCTTGGCCGCCGCCGCGGAGCGCTGCGCCAGGTTGCGCACTTCCGAGGCCACGACGGCGAAGCCGCGTCCCTGCTCGCCGGCGCGCGCCGCTTCCACCGCGGCGTTCAGCGCCAGGATGTTGGTCTGGAAGGCGATGCCGTCGATGACGCCGATGATGTCGACGATCTTGCGCGAAGCTTCGTTGATCGAGCCCATGGTCTGCACCACCTGGGCCACGGCGTGGCCGCCCTTCTCCGCGACGGCGCTGGCGCCGCCCGCCATCTCGGCGGCTGTCGCCGCATGCTCGTTGCTCTGGCGGACGGACGAGGTCAGCTCCTCCATCGAGGACGCCGTCTCCTCCAGCGCGCTGGCCTGCTGCTCGGTGCGCACCGACAGGTCCTGGCTGCCGGAAGCGACTTCCGCCGAGGCCACCGCGATCGACTCGGTGCCGGCGCGCACGCGCGCCACGATATCGGCCAGGTTGTCGTGCATCTGCTTCAGGGAGCGTATGAGGATGCCGATTTCGTCGTTCCCGCGCGCGTCGAAGCTGGTGGACAGGTCGCCGCTGGCGACCGTGCGCGCGATGTCCACCGCCTCGTTCAGCGGCGCCGTGATGGTACGCGCCAGCCAGACCATGATGGCCGCGCCGACGGCGATGGTGGCCGCCGTCACGCCGAGCAGCATCAACTGCAGGCTGCGCTCGTCCTGCGTCTGCTGCCTGGCCACGGCCGCCATCGCGTCGGCCGACTGTTTCTGGACGAAGGCGACGATCTCGTCGATCTTCGCGGTCGGCGGCCGGTCCATGCCCTTGACCAGCTTGTCCACGATATGGGCGCTGTCCGGGTTGGCCGTGTCGTACTGCTGCAACGCGGCCAGGTACTTCCGATTGAGCTCCTCCATCAGGCGCAGCTCCTCGTCCACCATCCCGCTCTTGATGCCGAGCTGGCCGAACAGGCCGTTGACGCGCTCCAGGCGGCCGCGCACGATGGTCGCGGCCTTCCGGAAGGCGCCGGAATACTTGTCGAACTGCGCCGGATCGTTCCCGCGCAACAGCGTGTCCTTCCACTCCTGCACCTGGATCTTGAATTCGACCTGGGCGGCGCGCGCCGTGTCGATCGCTTCGGTGTACAGGGCGGCGCGCGCCAGCGCCGCGCGGCTGGCCGCATCGGCCGACCGTACCGCGCTCCAGCCGCCCACGGCGACACAGAGCAGTCCGAGCACAAACAGGCCGCCCAACAGGCCGAGGCGGGCCGTGATCCGCATGTCCGACAGTTTCATGACGTCCCCTTCAGGTGAGTGAACGCCCGGGTCACAGCCCGAGCTTGTAGAGATTCGTGCCCGGATCGTCCTCCGTCATCTTGATCACTTTCTGGAACTCGAAGCCGAGCTTTTGCAGCAGGCCGATGGAGCCGGCGTTCCCCGGCGAGACGATGGCGGCGAGGCGTTCCAGGCCGATGTCGCGCCGCGCGTGCTCGACCACCCCGCGCGCGGCTTCAAGGGCATAACCCTGGCCCCAGAATTCGGGGAAGTAGGCGTAGCCGATATCGACGTCCTCCAGCGCCTCGCGCTTGATCAGGCCGCACATGCCGATCGGCGTGCCGTCGCCCAGTTCGGCGACATACAGCGAGAAGCCGCGTTCGGCCTGCATCGCGATGGTCCCCTTGCGCATCGCGTCGAGCGCGGCGTCCAGGGTGCGCAGGCCGCGGTCGCCGATGTTCTGGATGAACGAGGGCTCGTTGACCAGGCGCAGATACATGGGCGCATCGGTCTCTTCGAGCGTGCGCAGGGTGAGGCGTTCGGTGGTCAGGATTTTCATGCGGCCGAGTCTAGCATCGCCGCGCCCGCCTTGCATCAGCGGCGTAGCCGGAAGTCCACCTGCTGTGGCCTGCCCGCCATATGTATATGCACGACGCTGCGCGGGCTTTCGGCCAGCACCTGGCCGCGGCGCACGACCAGGCGGCGCGCGGCGCGCAGGCGGATCGCTTCCACCGGGTCGGCCGCATCGAGCAGCACCAGGTCCGCGTGACAGCCGGGCGCGATGCCGTAGCCTTCCAGGCCGAGGATGCGCGCGGGCGCCTCGGTGACGGCGCGAAAGCATGCGCGCATCGCCTCCTGCCCCGTCATCTGCGCCACGTGCAGGCCCATGTGCGCCACTTCCAGCATGTCGCCCGAGCCCAGGCTGTACCACGGGTCCATCACGCAGTCGTGGCCGAAGGCGACGTCGATCCCGGCCGCCAGCAGCTCCGGCACGCGCGTCATGCCGCGCCGCTTGGGATACGTGTCGTGCCGGCCCTGGAGGGTGATGTTGATCAGGGGGTTGGCGATGGCGGCGACACCCGCCTCGCGCATCAGCGGCAGCAGCTTGCTGACGTAATAGTTGTCCATCGAGTGCATCGACGTCAGGTGCGAACCGGCCACGCGCCCGTGCAGGCCGAGGCGGTGCGTCTCGCTCGCCAGGGTTTCGATGTGGCGCGAGAGCGGATCGTCCGATTCGTCGCAATGCATGTCCACGCGCAGCCCGCGCTGCGCCGCCAGCTCGCACAGGATGCGCACGGACGCCGCGCCGTCGGCCATGGTGCGCTCGAAATGGGGAATGCCGCCCACCACGTCGACGCCCATGTCGAGCGCGCGCTCCAGGTTGACCTGGGCGCCGGGACTGCGCAGCAGGCCGTCCTGCGGAAACGCCACCAGCTGCATGTCGATGTAGGGCGCGACGCGGCGCTTCACTTCCAGCAGCGCTTCCACGGCGAGCAGGCGCTCGTCGCACACGTCCACGTGGGTGCGGATGGCGAGCAGGCCGCGCGCGACGGCCCAGTCGCAATACGCCAGCGCGCGCTCGATCAGCGCCTCCTGCGTGAGCTGCGGCTTGAGCTCGCCCCACAGCGCGATCCCCTCCAGCAGCGTGCCGGAGGCGTTCACGCGCGGCAGGCCGTAGCTCAGGGTCGCGTCCATGTGGAAGTGCGCGTCCACGAACGGCGGCGTGACCAGGTCGCCGCCGGCGTCGATCTCGCGCGCGCCGGTGGCGGCCAGGCGCGGCTCCACCGCCGCGATGCGCGCGTCCGCGATGCCGATGTCGATCCCGCGCCGCCCGTCCGGCAGCGTGGCGTTGCGAATGACCAGATCCATGGTGGCTCCTGTGTGGTGCGGTGCGGTCGATTGTACTTGAGTAACTTGCAGCGAAGCCATATCGTGCGCGCCTGTTCAAGGCGGGAGAAGGAGTCTAGACTTGTCCATGTTGCGCTGCACCACCCCATCCAGAGGAGCAATCATGACCAGTCTGACCGAACAGTTTTCCTCCGCCGGCCGCGCCCAGGTGCTGGCCCAGCTCGAATTCTTCCAGCAGCTCGCCGCCGGCGCGCTCGAAAACGCCCGCCGCCTCGCCGAGTTGCAGCTCGAAGCGGGCCGCGACACCTTCATCCGCAGCGCCGAAGCCTGGCGCCAGATGCTCACCGCCCGCGCGCCGCAGGTGGTATTCGGCTTCGGCACCGAAAGCCAGGACAGCCTGGAACGCATGATGGACATGTCGCGCGCGCTGTTCACTTCCTTCATTCCGGCCCCGCCGCAGGAGCGCCAGGAGCCGGAAGCGCCCGCCGCCGAGGTCCACATCCCCGAACCGCCGGCCGCGCGCACGCCGTTCGCGGAGGCGGCCGCGGAAGTCGTCCACGCCACCGAGCCGGTGCTGGCCGCCGCGCCGGTCGAACCCGAAGCGCCGCCCGCGCCGCACCTCGATCCCGAGGCCGCGGAGGCCGCGCTCAGGGCGGGCGGCCGCAGGGGCCTGCCCCGAAAGTGAAGGCTTCGGCAAACGTTTGTCAAAACAGGTACATTAGCGGGCTTCGGCCCGCTATTTTTTTCTGGTGCGTGGATGACGTTATCGAGGTTGATCGGCGCTTTCGTGGTGCGTAACTGGCGGCCCTATGTGGAGTCCGCATTCATGCTGTTCGGGGTGGCCCTGTTCACGGTGCTCATTCCGCGCAAGGTCGGCTCGATCATCGACGGGCTGGCGGCGCACACCCTGGCCGGCTCCGGCCTGGTCGCCGAGCTGGCCGTTCTGCTGGCCTACGGCGTGGCCATCTACGTGCTGCGCGTGAGCTGGCGCATGCGGCTGTATTCCGCGTCCTATCGCCTCGGCGTCGAACTGCGCACCCGCTTCTACGCGCGCCTGGGCCAGCAGGGCCCGGCCTTCTACCAGCAGCAGCGCACGGGCGACCTGATGGCGCTGGCCACCAACGACATCGACGCCATCGAACAGGCCGCGGGCGAAGCGCTGCTGGCCGGCTTCGACGGCACGCTCACCCTGCTGATGGTGCTGGGGATGATGGTGGTCGGCGTCGACTGGCGCCTGGCCGCGGTCGCGCTGCTGCCCTTCCCTCTGATGGCGTGGGCGTTCTGGCACATCTCGGGCCATATCCACAAGGCGTCGACCGACTCGCTCAAGCGCTTCTCGGCGCTGAACGACCACGTGCAGGAAACCCTGGCCGGCGTGCGCACGCTGCGCGCGCTGGGGCTCGAGCAGCGCAGCGCCAGGCATTTCGGCGAACTGGCCGGCGACGCGGCGCGCGCCAGCCTGACCGCCCAGCAGTGGGAGGCGGCCTACGAGCCGGCTGTCGGGCTCACGCTGACGGCGGCGAGCGTGCTGACCCTGTCCCTGGGCGGCTACCTCGTGTGGCACGGCGAGCTGACCATCGGCGTCCTCACCAGCTTCTCGATGTACCTCGGCCAGCTGATCTGGCCGATGTTCGCCGCGGGCTGGGTGCTGGCCCTGATCGAGCGCGGACGCGCCGCGCTGGCGCGCCTGCAGCCGCTGCTCGACGCGCCGCTGACGGTCGAAGACCATGGCACGCACGCGGCCGTGCGCCCCGGCCCGCTGGAACTGCGCGGCGTCTCGTTCCACTATCCGGGCCAGTCCGTCCCCGCCCTGGCCGACGTCGGCCTGACGCTGGCGCCGGGCCGCACCCTCGGCCTGGTGGGCCCCACCGGCTGCGGCAAATCGACCCTGCTGCGCGTGCTGCTGCGCCAGGCCACGCCGCAGGCGGGCAGCGTGTGCTGGGGCGGCATCGCGCTGGAGGACTACACGCTGGCGGCGCTGCGCGCCCGCGTGAGCTGGGTGCCGCAGGAGTCCTTCCTGTTCTCCGCCTCGATCGCGGACAACATCGCCCTGGCCAAACCGGGTGCGAGCCGCGCGGAGGTGGAACGCGCCGCGCGCCTGGCTGCGATCCACGACGACATCCTGCGCTTCCCGCAGGGCTACGACACGCCGGTGGGCGAGCGCGGCATCACCCTCTCGGGCGGCCAGCGCCAGCGCGTGGCCATCGCCCGTTCGCTGCTGGCCGAAGGCAGCCTGCTGCTGCTCGACGACGCGCTCTCCGCGGTGGACACCGGCACCGAGACCGCCATCCTCGACCACCTGGAAGAACTGCGGCGCGCGCATCCGGAGCGCAGCGCCATCATCGCCAGCCATCGCCTGTCCGGCGTGGTGCGGGCCGACCTGATCGTGGTGCTGCGCGACGGCCGGATCGCGGAATCCGGCACCCACGACGAACTGCTCGCGCACGGCGGCTGGTACGCCAGCCAGTGGCGCTACCAGCAACTGGAGGCCAGCCTTGACGCAGCCTGACGCCAAACTTTCGACCACGCGCGCCCAGGCGCGCCGCGCGCTCGGCCTGCTGCGCGAGGCCGCGACGCCCGACCGCCGCCATTTGTTCCGCGCCGTCGGCGGCCTGGTGGCCGCGGCCGGCCTCGAAGTGCTCGGCCCCGCGCTCGGCAAGAAGCTGATCGACGAGCACCTGCTGCCGCACCACCTGGACTGGACCCGCATCGCATTGCTGCTGGGCGGCTTCCTGCTCACCGGCTGGGCCGCGACGCTGCTGCGCTACCTGCAGCTGGTGCGCCTGTCCGGCCTGGCGATGCGTTCCGTGCGGCGCCTGCGCGAGCGCGTGTACGCCCACGTGCTGCAGCTGCCGATGGCCTTCTTCGACCGCGCCATCACCGGCCAGCTGGTCAGCCGCGTCACCAACGACACGGAGGCCGTCAAGACGCTCTACATCCAGGTCCTGTTCGTGATGCTCGATAACGGCATCGTCCTGCTCGGGACCACCGTGGCCATGGCGCTGCTGGACTGGCGCCTGATGCTGCTGGTGCTGCCGCTGGCCCCCGCGGTGCTGGGCATCGTGTGGCTGTACCAGCGCCTCTCGGCCCCCGCCGTCACGCGCGCGCGCCAGCTGCGCAGCGAGATCAACGCGCAGATGGCCGAATCGATCGGCGGCATGACCGTGCTCCAGGCGAACAACG
Organism: Telluria sp.; assembly: GCA_035655255.1. Classification (GTDB taxonomy): domain Bacteria; phylum Pseudomonadota; class Gammaproteobacteria; order Burkholderiales; family Burkholderiaceae_D; genus Telluria. The sequence goes on from DASRUW010000059.1 coordinate 8,825, forward strand.
CGCACGCCCGATTCGCCTCCCGCTTCGACGCCACCAACGCCCAGCACTACGCGGCGCGGCTGGCCGAACTGCGCGCCAATGCCCTGCTGCTGCGTCCAGCGCTCGACCTGCTCAATGGGGTGCTGCTGGTGATCGTGATCTACTTCTTCGGACGGCGCCCCATGAGCGGGGTCGAGGTCGGCGTGCTGTATGCCTTCATCAGCTACATCGCCCGCGTGATCGAACCGATGATCCAGATCACCATGCAGTTCAGCGGCCTGCAGCAGGCGGTCGTCGCGACTTCGCGCGTGGCCGGCCTGCTGGACGAAGCCGCGGCGCCGGAACACGCGACCGCCGCCAGCGGGCGCACCGCCACCGCGCCGGAGGTGCCGGCCGTGCGCATCCGGGCGCTCGATTTCGCCTACCTGCCCGGCCAGCCGGTCCTGCACGGGATCGACCTGGATATCCCGCAGGGCGCGTTCTACGGCATCGTCGGCCACACGGGCAGCGGGAAATCCACGCTGCTGTCGCTGCTGCTGCGCTACTACCCGTCCGCGCCGGGTGCGATCACCCTCCTTGGCCAGCCGCTGGAAGCGATCGGCAACGCGGCCTTCCGCGCCGAGGTCGGCCTGGTGCCGCAGGATCCGTTCCTGCTGGCGGCGTCCGCGCGCGAGAACATCGACATGGGGCGCGACCTGCCGTCCCACGTGATCGAGGAGGCGGCGCGCGCCGCCCACGCCGACGGCTTCATCCGCGCGCTGGAACAGGGCTACGACACGCCGCTGGGTGAAGGCGGCTCGCGCCTGTCCACCGGCCAGAAGCAGCTGATCGCCATCGCGCGCGCGCTGGCGGGCAGCCCGCGCATCCTGCTGCTGGACGAGGCGACGTCGCACATCGACAGCGCCACCGAACAGATCGTGCAGGAGGCGCTGGACGGCCTGCGCGGACGCGTGACCGTCATCGCCATCGCGCACCGCCTGTCCACCATCCGCGACGCGGACCGCATCGTGGTGCTGAACCACGGCCGCATCGCGGAAGCGGGCAGCCACGGCGAGCTGATGGACATCGAAGGCGGCTTGTATCAGCGCCTCTACCTGCTGCAGCAGATCAGCGTGTAGCCGAGTGCGGGCGGCGATTCCACCACCAGCCGGCGGAGAACACGAGCAGCGCGGCCAGCGCATGCCAACCCGCGCTGGCCGCGGTGGCGGACCCGTTCGCGCCGACCGCGTCGAGCAGGGCGACGCCCGGCGCGTTGACCGAGACGTAAAGCCCGAACAGGAACAGGCCGACGAAGGTGCGCGTCGTGCGCGTGCAACGGCCGAACGTGACGATGCAGGCGGCCAGCAGCGCGAGGCCGGCGGGAGCGGCCAGAGCGCGTTGCGGCGCCGCGAAGGTCCAGCGCAGGACGGCGGGGCCGAGCAGCACCAGGCCCAGGACCAGCGCCGCCAGCCATTGGCGCGCGAAGCGGCGCACCGGTCCGCCCGGCATCGCGCCCGTGAAGCCCTCCAGGTCCGCCGCATAGTCGCGGGTGCCGAGGTCCGCCGCGCTCAGGGCCCACAGCACCGTGAACCCGAGGGCCGCGCCGTTGAGGGCGGGCGCCGGCAGGAACCAGGACACGCTCCAGGCCACGCCCGCGGCGGCGATCAGCAGCGGCGCGGCGCACGTCGTCAGGGCGGCATCGGCCAGCACCTGGCCCGGCAGGCCGCCGATGCGTGCCGCGAGCGCGAACAGCGGCTGCGCGGCGCGCGCGGCGGGACGCAGCCACACATTAATGAGCGCGAGCGGCGAGCGGCGCCGGCGCGCATTGGCGGGTTTGACGCGGTCGGGCGAAAAGCGGTGGAACAGCCAGGCGGCCGGCAGCAGCGGCAGCAGGGCCAGGACGGCGGAGCCGGCGCGCAGCAGGTAGCTGTGCCAGGTCCACAGCTGGTCCGGCAGGCGCCAGGGCGCGAGCGCCGCGTCGAAGGGTGAGCCGCCGAGCGCGAACTGCTCGGTGTGCAGGAAGCCGATCAGCCGCCCGATCGTCAGCGACAGGCCGCTGAAGTCGATCATCGGCAGCACGGCCGCCGCGCCGCCGTTCTTGATGACCGCGACCACGGTCCCGAGCTGGGCGGCCCACAGCACGAACCAGAGCACGTCGCCCGCCTTCCCCATCAGGGCCGGCACGCTGTCGAACAGGAGCGCGCAGCTGGCGCTGAACAGGATCATCGGACCAAGCAGCAGCGCATAGGTTTCCAGGTAGACCAGCGGCTGGATCGGTCCCTCGCCGCGCAGGGCGTGGCAGGCGAAGATGGCAAGCGTGAAGCCGCCGGCCAGCACGGCGAGGTAGGCCACGCCGCCCAGCCAGCGCGCCGTGAGCAGGCGCGCGTTGGACACCGCGGTCGCGCCGATCACCGCGCCGATCCCGCTGCGCAGGTCCTCCGCCGCGCGGCCGCGCACCAGGTAGAAGCCGGCCAGCCCGAACAGCAGGCTGGCCAGCGAGGCGCTGCCCACCGCCAGCGCGCTGCTGGTGTACAGCACGCGCGCCCGGCGCACCACCAGCAGGGCCGTCCCGCCGGCCGGATCGGCGATCATGGCCCAGGCCAGCGCGATCACGGCCAGCACGGCCACCAGGCTCGAAGTGCGGCGCAGGCGCAGACGCGCCTCGTTCAGCGTCAGCGCATACAGGCCGGAGAAGTTCACGCGGCCTCCCGCAGGGCGTAGCGCTGCGCCATCAGCGCTTCTTCCAGGCTCGGCTCCGCCGGCTCGGCGCCATGGCAAGGCGCTTCGGCGTGCGCGATCCGCAGCTGCATCGCGCCGTCGTGGCGCTGGGCGTGCAGCACGTGCACGCGGGTGCGCAGTTCCTCGTATTCGTAGTTGGAGACGCGCGCGTTCCAGACGCTGCCGCGCGCGGCGCCCAGGATCGCCTCCGGCGTCGCGTAGTCGACCAGGCGGCCATCGCGCATGATGGCAAGCCGCCCGGCGATGTGCTCGACGTCGGACACGATGTGGGTCGAGGTGATCACCAGCTTGCGGTACCCCAGCTCCGCAAGCAGGTTGCGAAAGCGGATGCGCTCTTCCGGGTCGAGGCCGGCGGTCGGCTCGTCGACGATCAGCACGTCCGGATCGTTCAGGAGCGCCTGGGCGATGCCGAGGCGGCGCCGCTGCCCGCCCGAGAAGGACGCGGCGGGGCGGTGCGCGTGGTCGTGCAGGTTCACCAGCTCCAGCAGGCGGCGAATGCGGGCCGCATCGCGCACGCCCTTGAGCGCGGCGAAATACTGCATGAATTCGAGCGCGGACAGGTTCGGATAGGCGCCGAAATCCTGCGGCAGGTAGCCCAGGCGGCGGCGCAGCGTCTCGGGCTCGCGCGCCAGGTCGCGGCCCTCGAACAGGATGCGGCCCGCGCTCGGGCGCGTGAGCGTGGCGATCATCTGCATCAGCGTGGTCTTGCCGGCGCCGTTATGGCCGATCAGGCCGACGACGCCCGGTTCGAGGGTGAGGCTGACGGCATCGACCGCGGTCAGGCTGCCGAAGGTCTTGGTGACCTGCTGGAGTTCGAGCATGGACTTCTCCGGGATGACAATGTTAGCACTCTATCCAACAGGCCCGGGCCGCCGCCGGGAAATGCGACGGAACGCGGAAATCGGGGAATCGGCAGCGTGGCAACGCTCCAACAGTCGCAGGCAATTTAATTAGAAAGTTGTCATCGTTGGAGAAAAAAAAGACATGGATTCGTTAGAATTGCCCAAAATCCGAGCTTGCCTCGCTGCAACAAGACTATAATAAATTCGCAGACCGCGCCGGCAGACGCGCGGCTGGTCGGAAAACCCAGGGACAGGACACAGGCAGGTATGACTTCAACATTGCCGAGACGCCGCAGCCGCGTGCTGATCGCCGCTCTGTGTCTCCTTGCGCCCCTCGCGTTCGCGCAACCCACCCTGACCGACCGCCTTTCCGAGATTCGCGAGATCGGCCGCTACGTGCCGGACAAGGCGCTCAAGATGCTGGCCCCGCTCGAAGCGGAAGCGGCCAAGGCGCCGCTGACCGACCGCTCGGAATACCTCGTCATCCAGTCCATCTCCTACCTGTACCTGGGCGACACGAAGCAGGCCATGAGCCTGACCGACCGGCTCATCGCGCTGGGCAAGGAGAACAAGGACAACACCACCCTGGTCAAGGGCCAGCTGGTCAAGGTGTACATCCTGTTCGCGATGAACGAACTGAAGGCGTCGCACCAGCTGGCGTGGGACACGGAAAAGCTGGCCAACACGATCAGCGACAACTACCTGCGGG
>DASRUW010000060.1:0-22501 GCA_035655255.1 Telluria sp.
GGCTACATCACCGGCTACGGCGCCCGCATCATGCTGGACAAGCTGGGCGGCATGCAGACCGTGTTCACCCAGGTGACCCTGCTGGACCACCGCCGCGAAGACATCATGAAGTTCGAGTCGATCATCCGCGACGTCGATGAAGTGGTCGAGTGCCACCTGGTCAGCGGCGGCTTCGACTACCTGCTGAAGTTCGTGACCCGCAACGTCATCCACTACCAGAGCCTGGCGGAAGAAGTCCTGGGACAGCACGCCCACGTCGAAAAATACTTCAGCTACATCGTGATGAAGTCCCCGTTCGTCAAGAGCTATTACCCGATCGAGAAGCTGTTCTTCGATCAGCTATAAAGGCTCGGCGAAAAGCATGCCCGTCGCAAGGAAGAGCATGTTGCGGGGGCACGGCCAGACGCGCAACTGGTGAAAGATCCTCACCAGTCATACGCAGAAATCATCGATTTTCCCAGGCAAATTGCCCTCCTATAATTGACGTACGAACACCAATCGTCATTCGGACGCAGCGCCTGGCCAACGGCCCGGCAGTGCGCCATGGTTGGGCCTATTGATTGCTTGAGAAGGAAAGAAACCATGAGCGACTTTCGCAGCGACACCGTCACCCAGCCCACGCTGGCAATGAAGCAGGCAATGATGGAAGCGCCACTCGGCGACGACGTGATGGGCGAAGACCCCACTGTCAACCTGCTTCAGGACAGCGCCGCCGCAATGCTCGGCTTCGAAGCCGCGCTGTTCGCGCCCAGCGGCACGCAGACCAACCTGATTGCGCTGATGACGCATTGTCAGCGCGGCGAAGAAGCCATCGTCGGCCAGCAGTGGCATACCAATCGCTGGGAAGCAGGCGGCATGGCGGTGCTCGGCTCCATCCAGCCGCAGCCGGTTGAGCACCAGCCCGACGGCACCATCGCCCTGAACGACATCGAGGCCGCCATCAAGCCCGACGACCCGCACTTCGCCCGCACCCGCCTCGTGGTCGCCGAAAACACGTTCGGCGGCAGGGTGCTGCCCATGCAGTACATGCATGACGTCGCTGCCTTGGCGAAGTGCCACGGATTGCGCGCGCACATCGACGGCGCACGTCTCTACAACGCGGCCGTCGCACTGGCCGACGGCGGCGATCCGCTGCAACGCGCGCGCGAGCTGTGCCAAGGCTTCGATTCGGTGTCGCTGTGCCTGTCGAAAGGACTGGGCGCGCCGGTAGGCTCGTTGCTGCTCGGCTCGCAAGACTTCATCCGCCAGGCGCTCCGCGTGCGCAAGATGCTGGGTGGGAGCATGCGCCAGGCGGGGGTGCTGGCGGCGGCAGGATTATACGCACTGCGGCACAATGTGCACCGTCTCGCCGACGACCATGCCAATGCGGCCATGCTGTCGCGCGGCTTGGCCGAGGCTGCGCAAAGCAATGCCAGACTGCGTGGCCGCTTCAGCGCGCATCCGGCGCAGACCAACATCCTCTTCACCGACATCCATCCCGATATCGCCAGCGCTCTCCTCGCCCACTTCGACGCCAACGATATCCACGTGAAAAGCGGCGTATATCGCGGCGAAGAAGGCGCCATGCGCCGCATCCGCTGGGTGACGCACCTCGACGTGAGCCGCGCGGACGTCGAACGCGCCATCAAGGCTGCCGCGTCGTTCTGACGCGGATGGAGCCGGTACCACATGCGATAACGGAGGAATAATGCATATTGGCTTGATTGGCGGTACAGGGCCGGCAGCGACGGTCGTCTATTACCGCGCTCTTGTAAGGCGCTATGCCGATGCAAATCGAAGGCTGGACTTAACCATAGCAAATGCAGATGCGCGGGACGTGGTGAATAACCTTGAAGCCGGAAACCAAATGGCTCAGGCAACCATTTTTGCCACATACATCGATCGGCTCAAGGCGGCGGGCTGCGAAGCTGTCGCCTTGACATCGATGGGGGCGCACTTCTGCATGGGCGCGTTGGAACCGATGTCAAGCCTGCCTCTGGTGAGCGCGCTGCCGGCACTCGACGCGCATCTCTCCGCCATGAATCTGACGAAAGTCGGGGTACTCGGCACGCGCGCCGTCATGGAGTCCGGGTTGTACGGACTTACGGGGGTCGAAGTGGTCACGGTGCCGCAGGACGAATTGGATACAGCGCATGCGCACTACGCCGCGATGGCTATTGCGGGAAGAGCGACCGACGAGCAGCGGGCGTACTTCGAAAATGCGGCATTACGCCTGGTCGGCGAACGGGGCGCCGAAGCCATCGTACTCGGCGGGACCGATCTGTTTCTCGCGTTCGACAAGCCTGCCTATCCGTATCCCCTCGTGGATTGCGCGCTGGTTCATGCGGAAGCAATTGCACAACTTGGCATGAGCTGACAGGTTCGGCCATGCATCGTGGCCATCGTGGGGGCGCATCGCTCCCACGATCACCTCCCCCCCTCTCGCAAATAAAGGTCACCAGGGCCAAGGGACCTCGATGCCGAGGGCGGCCTGGCGGGCTTGCTCGTGGATCAGCCTTGCCACGGTCAGATCCTGCAGCGCCAGTCCCGTCAGGTCGAACACGGTGACATCCTCCGGCGCGCGTTCCAGTTTCACCTCGCCCGTCAACAGGTCGCCAAGCGTGACGCAGGGCGTCTCGGGTGCCCATTGCGACTCGCCGATCTGACGCGACTGCACCATGTCGTCGACCACCAACCGCGCGCGCGGCAGCAGGCCTTCGGGCAGTTCCCGCTTGCCCTTGGTGTCGGCGCCGACGCAATTGAGGTGCGTGCCCGGCCTGACGGCGCTCGCGTCGAACAAGGGTCCGCCACCCGGCGTGGCCGTGATGACCACGTCGCTGCGCGCCACGGCGCCGTCGGCATCGGCCGCGCACTCCACCGGCACGCGGCCGGCGAAATGGCGTTCGAATGCCACGTCGGGCTGGCGATCCACGCTGACATAGCACAGGCTCCGGATCCCGGGCAGCACACGCAGCGCGAAGTCGGTCTGCGAACGGGCCTGCACGCCGGTGCCGAACACGCACAGGCGTGTGCTGTCGGGGCGGGCAAGCTGCCGCAGGCCGAGCGCGCCGGCAGCGCCCGTGCGGACGGTGGTGATCGCGTTGCCGTCGATGATGCAGAGCGGGCGGCCCGTGGCCGGATCGATCAGCATCACGGTGGCCTGATGCGGCTCGCTGCCCAGCTTGCGGTTCGACGGCCAGAAGCCGGCCACCTTGAAGCCGAGCAGACCCTCCGCCTGCACGTCGCCGGCCTTGATGCCGAACACGCCGCCCGTGGACAGGCGTTCCCGGATGACCGGGAACACACGGCCCTGCTTCTCGCTGTGGAGGACGAAGGCGTCCCGCACGGCCGCGAGCACCGCGTCCGGCCGCAGCAGCGCCGCCACCGCCTCGGCATTGAGCATCAGGAGCCGGGAGTCGATTGCCATGGCGATTTCCCTTACACCGGACGATAGAGCGCGAACACCTTGGCCACGTATTCGCGGCTCTCCCAGCTGCAGCTGGCGTGCTGTTCGACCATGAACAGGTCGCCTTGCGCGAAGGTGGCGCTGCGTCCCGTTTCGTCGACGAAGGTGACGCTGCCGGCCAGCAGATACATCAGCTCGTAGTGGCGGTAGTACATCGCCCGGCGGTGGTAAGGCGTCGAGTCCCAGACCCCGCAGCTGAATTGACCGTCGCCGGAGCGATGGTCGGAATGGTTGCGGCAGCTTGGCGCGGGCGAGATCAAGAGCTCGGCCGACGGCGGATTGGACGGCGCGAGCGGCGCCTTCTCGCGGATCGGCACGATGGCGCGTTCGTCCGGCTGGCTGCCGGTGTAGCGCATGAAGATCACCGACACCGGGCCCTCCGCCGACCAGGAGAACGCGGCGCCGTGCTGGATCACCGCGCTGCTGTTGGGGCCGAGCTCCAGCATGCGGCCCGGTTGCGCCTGGCTCAGGGTCAGGGTGCCGGAGCTGACGAAGATGAATTCGTCGGCCGGGTGGGACTGCACCGCCCCGCTGCCCGCCTCCAGGGCGATGACGCCGGCCGAGACCGGACCGTCCGGGAAGTCCAGCAAGCGGCGGCTGCCCAGGAAGAGGTCTTCTCCCGGCGCGGCGCTGCGGGGGATGCCCTGGCTGCGGTCCTGTTCGAACTGACGCAGATCGATGAAGGTGCGCACGCTGGACGGCGCGGCGGTTTGCTGCAAACTCGACATACTGGGTTCCTGTTTAAGAATGTGTGGAAGGTCGGCGGGACGAATGTCTCACTCCCCTTTCGAAATATCGATCAGCACGCTCTTGACGCGCAGGCAGGCCTCGTATGCCTGCCGTCCGAGATCCTTGCCAAAGCCGGAGCGCTTATAGCCCCCGGTTGGAATCACGAAATCGGAGGTTCGTCCGTAGCGGTTGACCCAGACGGTGCCGGCCTCGATGCCGCGCGCCATGCGCAGCGCGCGGCCGATGTCGGCGGTATGAATGCCCGAGGCGAGGCCGTAATCCGGATGGTCGGCCAATGCAAGCGCTTCTTCCTCGTCGTCGAACACCTGCACCGTCATCACGGGGCCGAAGATCTCGTGCCTGACGGCGTCCATCTCGCTCCGCACGCCAGTGAGGATCGTGGGCTGGTAGTAGGCGCCGCCCGGTCCCGCCTCGAAGCAGCATCCGCCGGTGAAGACGTGCGCACCTTGCGCGACGGCGCGCTGCACGATGCCGTGGATGCGATCCATCTGCGGCAGCGAAATAATGGGCGCGAGCGTCGCGTCCGGATCCCAGGTGGCGCCAGGCCGCAGTTCCGCGAAGATGGCGGACAGCCGGCCGACGAACTCCTGGGCGATGGCGCGCTGCACGATCAGGCGCGAGCCGGCATTGCAGACCTGGCCGGCGTTGAGGGTGATGGCGCGCGCCACCATGCGCGCCGTCCTTTCCAGGTCGGGCACGTCGGCGAATACCACCTGCGGACTCTTTCCGCCCAATTCGAGCGTGACGGGTTTGGTGCCGTTTTCCGCGCACGCCGTCATGATGGCCGCGCCGGTCGCGGTCGAGCCGGTGAAGGTAAGCTTGCTTATCCTGGGGTGGCGGCACAGGGCGGCGCCGGTCGTGCGGCCATCGCCCTGCACGACGTTGAACAAGCCTTGCGGCAGGCCCGCCTCGACGGCCAGCTCGGCCAGCCGCAACGCGCTGTAGGGCGTCATTTCGGATGGCTTCACCACCACCGCATTGCCCGCCGCCAGCGCGGGGGCGATCTTCCAGGATGTCGTCACCAGCGGAAAATTCCACGGGATGATGGCCCCGATGACACCATAGGGTTCGTTGATCGTCATGCCGAGATGGTCGGTGGCCGTCGCCGCCACGCCGCCGCCGGCCTTGTCGGCCCATTCGGCGAAGAAGCGGATGCCCTCCGCGGTGAACGGCACATCCCAAGCGGCGGCGTCGCGCAGCGGCCGGGTCGAACTCACCGCCTCCAGCGGCGCCAGCGTCGCGGCATCGGCCTCGACCAGGTCGGCCCAGCGCCGCATCACGCGCGCCCGTTCACGCGGCGCGCGGCTGGCCCAGTCGCTGGTCTTGAAGGCGCGCCAGGCATCCTGCACCGCCTGGTCGACGACGTCTGCGTCCGCGAGCGGCAGGCCGCCGCAGGATTTGCCGTCGGAAGGACGCTGCACGCCCAACGTGGCGGCGCCACCCTCGACATAACGTCCCCCGATAAAGTGTGCGTTGCGCAGAGCAACGCGATCCGGATCAATGCTGTCCATTCTCATCCCTTTTCAGACGGTTCACGCGCTTCACCCCAGCAGCCGGCCGAGCCGCACCACGGTCACGCCGGGGCGCAGCTGGCGCACCGAGGGCATGACCAGAACGCAGTCGGGATACGGCGTCGTCACCGGTGTCCCATCGCGCCAGCCGATCACGGTGCCGGCTTCCGGGAAGATCTCCAGCCCGGTGTAGTTGCCAGCGAAGCGGAAGTCCATGGTGGGCGCGACGACCGGCTCGGTGACGCGCACCACCTTGGTCGCCGCGGGCACGGGTTGGCGCCAGTCTGCCGGCAGATTGGCGGCGTCGACGCTGCCGGTCAGTTCGAGAAAGCGCGCCACTGCGTCGCGCGCGACATCCGCCGCACGGGCCTCCCAGTGCTGGCCGCATTCGACCACCAGGGCGCACTTCGGGCTGGCGGGGTCGCCAAAGGCGGCATAGTCGCGCAGGCGCTTTCCTTCCGGGTGGCCGTCGTCGCTGATGATCCATTCCGGCGTGCCCATGCGGCGCGCCAGCGCGACGCTCTTTTCGAGCGGACCGCAAACGGCCAGCGGCGCGCAGGTCTCGTGCATGGAATGCAGGTCGAGCAGGTAGTCCACCGTATCGACCAGGGGCCGCAGCTGGCGCACGCGGCGCAATTCGATGCAATCGCGGCTGGCGTCGTCGAGCACGGATTCGCTCCAGAGGCGGTTGAAATCGTGGTCCAGGAAGCGCGAGGCGTCCGGATTGGCCGGGTCGAAGCGGTGGTAGGCATCGACGTTGGCGAACGCGAAGGTCAGTTTGCCTTTGCCGGGGCGGATTCCGAGGTCCAGCGCAGCCTTGACGGCGATGGCGCCGCTCACTTCGTTGCCGTGCGTGAGCGCGTTGATCATGACGTGCGGACCGGGGATGCCGCTGTCGAAGGTGTGGACGTAGGGAACGCCCGTACCACCTTCGGCGTAAGGGCGGATGTCGGGGAACCCGGCTTCGATCGGGTAGGCGGGAAGCGCTGCTTGGATGGTGTTCATATCGGATTGTTCTTCAAGACGTTGAAAGTGTGTTCAGCCCATGGCCTGGTTGAGGATGGCGTACTGTCTGAGCCGGCCGTCTGGCACCGGCGGCGCGCCGCGCAACATGCGCACGGAGGGCCCGGCCAGCGCCAGTCCGAGGCTTTCCACCCACGGACCGAGCTCGCTGTCGCCGCTGACATCCACGCGCACGATGCCGCCCGCGTGGCTCGTCGTCCAATGGCCGATGAGGGCTTGGGCGCGCGCGGCATCCGGCGCCACCACGGGGCCGATCATGTGGCCCAGGCCGAAGGGGCGGATCATGGAAAATCCCAGCGGCTGCCCCTCCTTCTCGAGCAGCACGCCTGCGCCCACCTCCAGCAGATGCGCCAGCACCTCGTCGCGCGGCAGGCCGAGCGCGCCCGCCGCCAAGGATGCCAGTGCAGGCAGATCGCCCGGCACGGCGGGCCGGATGCGTTCACCGGCCGCCAGCGGCGCGGGCGGCACCGGCCGCAGCGTGCCCTGGTGGTGGACGACGCTGCCCCGGCTCACGAAGCCCAGTTTTTCGTACAGCGGCTGGCCAGCCGGCGTGGCCGTGAGCTGGATCGAGCGCGGGCCCAGCTCTTCCAGCACCAGGTCCATGAGCGCGCGGCCGATGCCGCGGCCCTGGAGGTCCGGCGCCACGATGATCATGCCGAGCGCGGCATGTTCCGCTCCGTACTTCCAGCACAGGGCGGTGCCGGCCAGGACGCCGTCTTCCTCCGCCACGAAACCCATGCCCAGGGCAAGCATGACTTCCCAGTCCGCGCGGCGATGCGCCCAGCGCACCGCCTGGGACAACGCGTGGGCCGCCGTCAGGTCGCGCGCGATCATGCGGCGGTACGTGATCGATGCTTTTGTATTCCGGTCGCTCATGTTGGCTCGCTTACCAGCCCTGGAAGCGCGGCCAGACGGCCCCGATCTCGAGGCTGTCTCCGGCCACGACCTGATACTTGTCGTGTTGGGCACAGGTCGCGCAGGCGTGGTTGGGCAGGATCCGCAACAGGGTACCGACCGGGAAGTCGGGCGTCTTTTCCGGATCGCGCGACCGGTGCGCGATGACGCCGTGCTCCTGGTTGGCATCGACCATGATGATGTCTTCCAAAATCCTGCCGTGCACGTCGCAGACGACCCCATAGCCCTGGTCCACGCGCTGGCGGCTGGTGCCGCGGTCGCGCGACATGGCCATCCAGCCGGCGTCGACGATGATCCAGCCCTTCTCCTTCTGGTGGCCGATGACGGAACCCAGCACGGAGACCGCGATATCCTCGGGCGCAACCACGCCGAGCCCGTTCATCACCAGATCGCCGAAGACGAACACCCCGGCCCGCACTTCCGTCACCCCGGCAAGGTCGCTGGCAAGGTGGGCGGTCGGCGTGGACCCGACGCTGACCTCGGGACAGGAAAACCCCTGCGCGCGCAGCTCCCTGGCGCAGCCAACCGCCGCGTCACGCTCCTGCCGCGCCATGGCGGCGATGTCCTCGGTGGATGTGCAGGAATACGAATTGCCCGCATGGGTGATGATGCCCTTCAGCGTCAAGCCGCCGCCGGCCAGGCACCGCGCGATGGAGAGGAGGTCGCCCGAGCCGGGCTGCACGCCGGAACGGTGCCCGTCGCAGTCGATTTCGATGAGCACTTGCGGCTTCGCCGCGCGTCCCTGGGCATAGGTGGACAGCGCCGCGGCCATCTCCACGCTGTCCAGGATGATGCTGAGGTCCACGCCGCGCGCGCACAGGTCGAACACGTGGGCGAATTTGTTCGGGACGATGCCGACCGCATACAGGACGTCGCTGAAACCGTGGCCGACGAAGTATTCGGCCTCCTTCAGCGTGGACACCGTGATGCGCCCGGTCTGCGCGCCGATAGTCCGGCGCACGACGTCGACCGACTTGCTGGTCTTGACGTGCGGGCGAAACGCGACGCCCAGTTGCGCGAGATGAGCGCGCATGCGCGCGATGTTTCGATTCATTTTCTCCTGATCGAGAATCAGCGCCGGCGTTTCCAGCGTCCGCAAGTCCTTGTGCATCGTTACCCTCGTTTGGTCAAGTCTGTTGAAATTATGTTGCATCCGAATGGCGCTGTGGTTAAATTACACGGACTCCTGAATTAAGTCCTACTTAACAATGATCCTGCTCGACGACGTACGTTTCTTCCAGATCCTAGTCAAGGCCGGCAGCATGGTGGCCGCGGCGCGCGAATTGAACGTCTCGCCGCCGGCCATCACCCAGCGCCTGCAGCAGATCGAGGCAAAGCACGGCGTCCGGCTGGTCGACCGCTCCACGCGCCGCATGCAGCTGACGGACGAAGGCGAATTGATGTTCGAGAAAGGCGCCCTGATCTGCGCCGAGGCCGACGCGCTCACCGATCTCCTCGCTGCCCGCAGCGGCGTGGTGACGGGTCACCTGCGCGTGAGCGCGCCGTTCGGCTTCAGCCGCCGCCACCTGGCGCCGCTGGTGGCGGATTTCCATATCCGCCACCCGGCGCTGAAGATCTCGCTGTCGGTGGCCGACAATCCCAGCCTGCACGACACCGGCACGGCCGACGTGACCTTCCATATCGGCGAACTGCAGGACTCGAGCATGGTCGCCTACCGGATCGCGCCGAACGAGCGGTTGCTGTGCGCGGCGCCGAAGTACCTGCGCCGGCGCGGCATGCCCGGCGCGCCGGAAGACCTGACGGAACACGAGTGCATCACGCTGCGCGAGAACAACGAGGACGTGAGCCTGTGGAAGTTCACCCGCGGGAAAACGAGCCGCCATGTGCGCATCGAACCGGCCCTGACTTCCAACGACGGCGACATCGTCTGTCAGTGGGCGCTGCAGGGCCACGGCATCATCGTACGCTCGGAGTGGGACGTGGCCGACGCGCTGAAATCGGGCAAGCTGGTGCGCCTGCTGCCGGACTGGCAACTGGCGCCGGCCGACGTGGTCGCGCTGGTGCCCCAGCGCAAAGGCATGTCGGCCCGGGTCAAGGCTTTCCTCGATTTCGTCAACGGCCACTTCGCACCGCAGCCGCCGTGGCGCCGATGACCTGTCAGTGCGCCCCGGCCGGGTCGATCAACACCACTTCGCACGCCCGCTCGCCCAGCGCCACCGGGCAGTGTTCCACCCCATGCGGGACGACGATGAATTCGCCCTCCTCCACGATCTCCTCGCGGTCGCGGAACTTCATCAGCAAGCGGCCCCGGTGCACCAGGAACAATTCGTCCTCGCGCGGGCGGAACGACCATCCGGCCGCGCCCTGCAGCGTGGCCAGCTTGATCTGCATGTTGTTGATCTTCCCTTCCACCTGCGGCGCCGACGCGGCGCGCAAGCCGTCGAAGACCTGGGCCAGGTTCGTCTTGTGCACCGGCGACAGGTGGTTGTTGAGGGCGGCCACGTCGCGGATGATCGCGCCAAGCTGGCGGGCCAGGTCCGTGCCGCCGGCGGGATACTTGCCGTCCAGGGCCGCGGTCCCGATGGTGAACCCGGCGGCGCCGGCGTTCTTGACGATGGCGATCCGCTCGGGGGTGGCGATCGAACCGGCCATGATGACCGGCTTCGACACGGCGGCGCACACGGCACGCATCAGATCGGGGACGTTTTCCGCCGAGCGGTAGGCCAGCAAGTCGAGGCCATGCACGCCCTCGCGCGCCGCGATCGCCCGGGCACTGTCGACAATCTCGCCGATGCTGCCCTCCAGGACGCTCGGATGGCCCGTGATCCGGCCCGGGAAGGGATAGTACTGGATGCCGCTGCCGGCGATAATCGGCAGCACGTCCTCGACCCGCGTGCCCCCCAGCAGGATATCGACGCCGATCTCGACGGCCGCCCTGGCCGACACGATCTCGCTGTCGCGGTGGAGCGACACCACTTCCAGGTAAGAGGTGGCGCCGCCGGCCTTGATGGCGGCGTTGAGCGCCTTCAGCTGCTCGATCGGCAAGCCGATGTCCTTGAAGCCGATGTGGCGCACGCCGAGCCCGAGCGCGGTCCGCAGGTGCTGGTCCGCGTCCGCGACGGTGCGGTCATTCCGGGTCAGCATGAAGATGAAGCGAAGTCCCATGACGTTGTCCTTTCAAGTATGTTGCGTCGTGACGCGGGCGGCCGCGAGGCGCTTGGCATAGGCCAGCGCCGTTACCAGGCTGGCGTGATCGGCGCAGCCCTGCCCGGCGATGTCGAAGGCCGTGCCGTGGTCCGGACTGGTGCGGACGAAGGGCAGGCCCAGCGTGATGTTCACGCCCTTTTCCAGGCCGAGGTACTTCACCGGGATCAGCCCCTGGTCGTGGTACTGGGCCACCACCACGTCGAAGCGGCCCATACGTGCCTGCATGAAGACGGTATCGCCCGGATAGGGGCCGCTGGCGTCGATGCCTTCGGCCCGCGCGGCGGCGATGGCGGGCCGGATGATGCGGATCTCTTCGTCGCCGAACAGGCCGCCCTCCCCGGCATGCGGATTGAGGCCGGCGACCGCCACGCGCGGGACGGAAATGCCCAGCGCCTGGCCGCCCTCGTGCGCCAGCCGGATGGCGGACAGCTGGGCGTCGAAATCGGCCTGTTGGATCGCCTGGCGCAGCGAGGTGTGGATCGTCACCAGCACGGTCCGGATATCGTCGTTGGCCAGCATCATCGCCACCCGCTCCGCGCCGCCATGGTCGGCAAGGATCTCGGTGTGACCAGGATAGCGGATGCCGGCCAGTCCCAGCGCCTCCTTGTTGATCGGCGCCGTGACAATGCCGCGCACCTGTCCCGTCTTGGCGGCCGCGATCGCCGCCACGATGGCGTCGAAGGCCGCCTGGCCGGACACCGCGCTGACTTCTCCGATGGGCGGCAGCGCCGTGATGCGGCTCGTCTCGATCACCTCGATGACGCCCGGCCGTGGGCGGGCCTCGTGGGGCATTCCGATGCGCCGCACCTCGCAGGCCAGGCCGAGGCGGCGCACGATATCGGCCATGACGGCGACGCTGCCGAATACGACGGCATGCTCGCCGCCCGGGGCCAGGGTTTTCGCCACGATCTCCGGGCCAATGCCGGATGGGTCGCCCATCGTGATCGCGAGCGGGGTCTGCATGTCCTTCATCGTATTTCCTTTGCGTTGAATTGGGTTGCGCCACGGATCCGCGCAACGGCGCGCGCCAGGGCATCCTCGGCGCCAAAACCGCCGGCCTTCATGGCAAGCAGGAAGGAGCGCCCGTCGCCGAGCCGCGCGCGGCCGAGCGGGAAGCCGGGTTCGAGTTCGCGCAGGATGTCGAATTCATGGATATCGAGCAGCTCGAGCACCGCTTCCATGGTGTCGCCGCCGGTGGCGATCAGGGCGCCGCAGCGCCGCTGCCGGAAGGTCCGCGCCGCCTCTTCCGCGACGCGGCGCAGCACGGCCGCCGGGTCGCCCTCGCGCGCCGCCGGGCCACGCAGGAGCGTGATGCCAGGGGCAGCATGAAGCTGGTCGGCCTGCCGGTGACTGCACGGATTCGCGCTGCCGACGACAACCAGCAGCTCGGTGTCGACGCCATCGAACGCGGTTGGGGCCGCGGCCGCCGGTCCGAAGCGCCGCGCCAGGGCCAGGGCCAGGCCGGGCGAACCGACCCACAGGCACGACTCCGGCTCCGGGATCGCGGCCACCTGCGCGTCGAGTTCATCCTGGGTGCGCGCATCGAGCAGCGTGACATTCCGGATGCCAGGCGGGACCAGTTCGGCCAGGGCCGAATGCCGCGCGGGATGCATTGGATCGCGCCCATACACGCTCGCGGCCACTGGCACGCCATCGACCAGCTGGATGCCGTCGACGGTGGTGCGGCCCGCGCCGGGGAAGGCCGGCGCGAACACCAGCGATGTGCGGCCGCTGGCCGCGAAGCACGCCTCCATCTCCAGCGCGACATGGCCGCGCAGCGTGGAGTCCACGGTCTTGTAGAGGATGGCACGGTGGGACAGCGCCGCGCTCCAGCGGGCCACCGCCTCGCGCGCCTGCGCGGGCGTGGCCGAACGCGAGCCGCTGTCGATCGCGGCGACCGCCGCGCCCTGCCCCGGCAACTTGCGCCTGCCCAGTGCCGCGGCCAGGCCGCGCTCGACAAAGGGGCCGGCGCCATCCGCCGCGCTGGTGAGGTCGTCGGCGAGGATGCCAATGGTGGGTGCATGATTGGTGTTCATGCATCAATTATAGAAACGGACCGGCGCTGTGAAAATCGATAAGATCTGCGGACAAGGCGTGATATATTCTCACCAATGAACAGATCGGATATTCCCTCTCTCGACGACCTGCGCGCGTTCGAAGCGACCGCGCGGCTGGGTTCCGTCCGGCTGGCGGCGGACGCCCTCGCGCTGACGCACGGCGCCGTCAGCCGCCGCATCAACAAGCTGGCGGACGACATCGGGGTCGGGCTGTTCGAGAAGAGCGGACGGGGACTGCAGCTCACGCCGGCGGGCGAGACCCTCAATCTCACCCTGGGCCGCTTCTTCGGCGAACTGGCCGCCACCGTGCAAAGCCTGCGCGCGGCCCGCGACGAACAGAGCACCCTCGTACTTTCGTGCGAACCTTCGGTCGCCATGCGCTGGCTGATTCCCCGGCTGGGGAATTTCCAGGCCGCGCATCCCGACGTCGCGCTGCATTTGGCGGTGGGCGGCGGGCCGGTGGACTTCCGCCGCGAGCGGGTCGACCTGGCCATTCGCCGGCTGGACTTCGCGCTGCCCGAGGCATGGCAAGTGCGGCGCCTGTTCGCCGAGCAGGTCGGCCCCGTGATGCGGCCGGACCTGGTGCCGGCCTTCGAACACGGCGCCTATATCGCCCTTGGCGCCAAGACCCGGCCCGACGCGTGGGCGCAATGGCTGCGCGCCCATCCCAAGGCACGGCGCCCCGCGGAAATCCGCTACTTCGACCATCATTCGCTCATGGTCGAAGCGGCATCGGCGGGGCTGGGTGTCGCCCTGAGCCCGCTCGTGCTGGCCATCGACGACGTGGACCGGGGACGCCTGGCGGCGCCAGCCGGCTTCGCCCCCGACGGCAGCCACTACGGCCTGGTATGGCTGGGGCAAAGCGAACCGCAGGGCGCGAAGCGCGAGCTGGCCGCCTGGCTGGCGACGCAAGTTGGCGGGCTTGCCCCTACAGCCAGCTTGGTTTCGCGGTGAGAAGCGCCTTCAACGGCAAGCTGCGTTGCGCCAGCGGCTGGCCCAGAACGATACGGCTCGAGAATTTCGCGATACCGAGTTCGTCTTCCAGCAGCCGTTCCATGAGCGTCTGAAAATGCGTCACATCCGACGCCACGATTTTCAGCAGGTAGTCGTACCCGCCGCAGATGTGGAAGCACTCGACGATCTCGGGGTAGATGCCGGCGCCGCCTTCGAACTTGCGCAGATCGCGCGGCCGATGACTGCCCAGGGTCACTTCGCAAAACACGATGACATGGGGCCCCAGCTTGTCCAGCGCGACCTGTGCGCCGTACCCCCGGATCACGCCGGCTTCCTGCAGCCGCTTGGTCCGGGCGAGACAGGGGCTCTCGCTGAGGCCGATGGCGTCGGCGAGATCGACGTTCGAACACCGGCCCTCGCGCTGCAGGTGCGCGAGGATCTTGATGTCGAACTGGTCAAGGGAAACTGGAGTATCCATGGTGCGATCCCGCCTTCCGTCCTGTCTAGGTTGACGCGGCCAGCGCCTTATCCAACGCGGCGACGACCATGCCCGCCTGTTCGGCCGACAGCACCAGCGGTGGCCGGATCTTGAGCACGTTGTGCCCCATCGCGCAGGCGCTCAGCAACACACCCTGGTCGCGCATGTGATTGACGACGCGCGTGGTCAGCTCGCGGTCGGGCGTGCGCGCGGCGCGGTCCGCGACCAGTTCGACCCCGACGAACATGCCGACGCCGCGCACGTCGCCGATCGCTCCGTGGCGGCTCGCCAGCTCCGAGATACCGTTCCGCAGGATGGCCCCGACCTGCGCCGCATGCCGCACCAGGCTCTCTTTCTCGATGGTGTCCAGCACCGCCAGCGCGGCCGCGCAAGAGACCGTATTGCCGGCGAAGGTGTTGAAATATCGGGAATTCTGGCCGAACTGCGCCAGCGCGTCGGCAGTGGCCAGCAGGCCGGCGATCGGCTGTCCGTTGCCCATCGGCTTGCCCAGCGTGACGATGTCCGGCTGGACGCCGTGGCGCTGGAAGCCCCACATATGATCGCCAGTGCGCCCGAAGCCCGGCTGCACCTCGTCGGCAATGAACAGGCCGCCGGCGCGCTTGATCGCCGCGACCGCCCCGCGCAGCAAGCCAGCCGGCTCGGGCAGGATACCGTCGCTGGTGAACACGGAATCGATGATCAGGGCCGCCGGCTTGATGCCGTGGCGCCGCAGATCGGCGATCGCCGCCTCGACATCGCGCGTGAAGCAGGCGGCGAGGTCCGCCCCGTCGGCGTGGTAGAGACGGGGCGCCGGAACCAGGCGAACGTGCGCGCCCAGGTCGACCGACTGGCCCAGCGATGGTGAGAATTTCGAGACGGCGTCCGTGAAGCCGTGGTAGGCGGTCTCGGTCACGATCACGCCCATGCCGCCGGTGCGCACCTGGGCGATGCGGTAGGCCAGGTCGTTCGCCTCGCTGCCCGAACAGGTGAGCATCAAGTGCGCCAGCTCGGTCTGCGCCACCGTCGCGAGCAGGCGCTCAGCCAGTTCGAGTATCGTGTCGTGCAGGTAGCGGGTGTTGGTCGCGAGGGTCTGCACCTGACGGCAGATCGCCTCGGCCACCGCCGGATGGCAAT
Source organism: Telluria sp. (assembly GCA_035655255.1). Lineage (GTDB taxonomy): Bacteria > Pseudomonadota > Gammaproteobacteria > Burkholderiales > Burkholderiaceae_D > Telluria. The sequence goes on from DASRUW010000060.1 coordinate 15,436, forward strand.
GCCCGAGCGACGCGACATTGTTATAGACGTCGAGGTAACGGCGGCCATCCGGATCGATCAGCCACGCGCCCTCGCCCCGGACGATGTGCAGCGGATGCTCGTACATCAGGCGGTACGCGGGCCCAAGTAGCGCATCGCGCCGGGCGATCATGGCGGCGGTGGACGCGCTCACCTTGGCGCGCCCGGGAATATAGGCATTGACCATGTTGAGGTCGATGGTGCTGTTCATTGGTTTCCTTTGCTTCTCACTTCGGTCAACAACCGGCCGCGGGCATCGTTGCGGGACAGGTCGGCAAGCTGGGCCAGCGCCTCCCACGCGGCCGGATTGTGGCGCATGATGTAGGCGCGGTTCTCCGGGTAGCGCACGGCGCGCCACTCCGAGATCAGCGCCGTGATGAGGTGGCGCGTGGCCATCAGGTCGGCCACGATGTCCTGTTCGATGGCCGTCAACGGCAACGCGGCGTGATACGCGCCGACGAATTGCGCCGGCCCCTCGAACGGATCGGTGCCGCCGCTCATGTGGAACGCCGCCGCCGTCGCCACCTCGCCGACCAGCGGCGCGTGCAGCATGTCGCCGAAGTCGATCACCCCGGCGATCCGTTCGCGATCGCCGCGGGCAACCAGCACGTTGTAGAGATGGTAGTCGTTGTGAATGACCTGTGCCCGGAGTTCCGGCAGACGCGGCAGCACATGGTCGATAAAGCGCTGCATGAACGCGGCCGCCAGCTCGCGGCGCGCGGGATCGGCGACCCCGTCGAGCTTGAAGGCCAGGCGGTGCGCGGCCGATACGTTCCACAACAGGTCATGCTGCGCACCGGGATGGGCGAAATCGCGCAGCGCGAGATCCAGTGCAGCCAGCGTCGCGCCCATGGCCCGGCGCTGCGCCGCGGTCCGTGGCGTTTCGCGGATCTGAACGCCATCCAGGAAGGTCAGCATCCGTACCGCGACCTCGGGGCCACCGGCCAACGACACCGCGCCCCGCGCCCGGCCATCCAGCGTGCGCACCACGCGCGGCACCGGCAAGCCCGGCGCGGCCCGTGCGATGTGCTCGAGCGCGGCGACCTGGAAATCGACGACGGCAAGCTGTTCGGACGGATTGCTGATCTTGATGACGTAGCGGGTGCCCGCCTCCGTCTCGATGCAGCAATTCTGATCCCGTTCACCGGCCAGCGGCGTCGCCCTGCCGCGAACGCCGAACAGGCTGCCAGCCAGCGCCGCCACTTCATCCGGGCCAAGGCTGGGCGCGGCGGTGCTCAAGGCAGTGCGCGCCATTGCTCGGTTATCTCCCATCATCCGCACCGCTGCGCCAGCGCGGCCTGGTCCGAGCCTTCCAGCCCCGCCAAGGCGGCAAGCTGGCGGAAATCCGTCAAGCGGTGGACGCCGTAGCCGTCGCATGCCGGCTCGTGCCCGCGGTCGATGAAGGCCCTCGTCATGAATCCGAGATCGGAAGCCGTCATGAGGTCGTACCGAAAGCTCGACGACACATGCATCATCTGGTCCGGTCCGCACCCCAGCTGGTCGAACATGTATTCGAAGGCTTGCGCCCGCGGCTTGTAGGCGCGCGCTTCTTCGGCGGTGTAGACCGCATGGAACGGCACCTTGAGGTGGGCCACGCTGTGCGGAATCAGGTCGACCATCGAGTTCGACAGGATCACCAGGGGAATGTGCGGCGCGATCGCCTGGAGCGTCGCGACCACGTTGGGATGCGGCTGCCAGGTCGGAACGGCGGCATACAGGGCGACGGCGTCGGATGGGCGATATTCGACGCCGTGTGCCTGGCACGCACGGCGGATGGAATTCTCGACAACGTCGAAGAACGGCTTCCATTCACCCAGCACTTCGTCGAGGCGGTAGAACTTGAAACTGTCCAGGAAGGCCTGCATCCGCGCGGCTGGAACGCGGTCCGCGAACAGCGCTCTCGCGGTCGGTCCCATTTCAAAGTTGATCAGCGTTCCATAGCAATCGAAGCTGATGAATTTAGGGTGGCGTGACATGTGAGTGATCTCCTTCAGGTGACAAAACGGTGGCTGCTCGATACCTGTAAGTCTAGGCAGCGCGGTCCTGTGGAGATGCTGTGTTGCAGGGACTTCCGGGCAGATTCCTTTTATATTTGGCGCGGGCCCGATATTTCCTCCGGCGCCAGAAACGACAGCGGCGCGGGCCGAGGCACCGCGCCGCTCACTGGCGTCATCGATCGGTCGGCGGCTCATCCCGCCTGGCGCCGCAGGATGCTGGCGCCATCAGTCCCCAGCCCAGCTGGCGGCGGATCTCCGTCATCGAAGGGGGCGGACTTTGCTGGGTCAAGCGCGCGGCAAGATACTGCCGGATCTGCTCTTTGGTCGGTTGGATGGAGGGGGCCATGGCAGTACTCCTGATCGTCACGATGCTTCACTGTAGTCCGCATCAGGAGCAATCATTCGTCGAAAAGCACCGCCGGCCCGAAATAAAAGAACAAATCCACGTCGCACCACAACGGAAAATGCCGGGACGCTCGGAGGCCGCATCCACCTGCCTTGTCAGCGCGCGTTGAGTCTGGAAATCTCGCACATCAGCAACGGCGGACTAGCCAGGACCGGGCACCGCATTTGCACAGCCAGCGGATCGCGCAAGTGCGCCAGCGAGGCCTGGGCCAGCACGAGGACATCCACTTCGCCGGCCACCTCGGCTGCCGCCTCGAACAGGATGGCGTCGTGCCGTGCCCGATCACCCGCCATCAGCGCCTGGTACGCTTCCGGACGCAGCACCGTCTTGATCGTCACTGCGCGGCCCTGCTCCGAAGCGTGCGCACGCAGCAGCGCAGTGCTCGGCTCCACCGTGCTGGGGGCCGTGCAAAGCAGGCCGATGCGGTTTCCGCTACGCGCCGCTTCCGCCATCATGGGATCGTCGATCTTCAGGATGGGTTGCGGCACCAGGCGCCGCGCGATATCGACGGCGGGCGAGGTCGAGGAACAGGTCACGACGATCAGGTCGGGCTGCGCTTCCGCCGCCAGAACGATCTGATCCACCACGCGCCGGTACACGAGCGGATGCGGCGCGCCTCGCAACAAGTCCTTCAGCAGGCTTTCGTTAAGAATGTGGAAGCAGTCGGCGTCCGGCATGGCTTCGCGCATGCGGGCGCGGAAGTCGTCGACCAGGAAGCCGACGGTGTGGACGAAAGCAATTCGTTTGGACATTCAAGAGTCTCCAAAGACCGATGTGAGGTCGGCGATCTGTTCTGTGTTCAAAGGGCTGATCGGCGTATTCCGCAGCAGGAGGAACAGCTTGGCCGTCTCTTCCAGTTCCTCCGCCGCATGGACTGCCGCATCGAGTGAGGCTCCTGACACCACGGGACCATGATTGGCGAGCAAGACGGCGCGGTGATGGCGCGCGCTGCCGCGAATCGCATCGCCGAGCAAGGGATCGCCGGGACGGTGGTAGGGGATCAGGGGCAAGCGGCCGATCTTCATCACGAAGTAGGCCGTGAGCGGAGGGATGCAGTCGTCATGATTCAAGCCGCACATGCACGATACCGCAGTCGAATGCGTGGAATGCAGGTGCACGATGGCGCCAGCCCCGGGGCGTTCGTCATACATCGCCCGATGCAGGAAAGCTTCCTTCGATGGCGCGTCGCCGCCGACATGGCGGCCGTCCCGATCGAGCTTGGCCAGCCGGGCGGGATCCAGACGGCCCAGGCAGGCATTGGTCGGCGTCAGCAGCCAGCCATCGTCCAGCCGCACGCTGATGTTACCGCTGCTTCCGGCAGTGAGACCGCGCTCGAACAGCGAACGGCCGTATTCCACGATCCCGTCGCGCAGGGCCGCCTCGCCGCGGCCGGTCGCAACCATCGCGTTCATGGCAGGGCACCCCAGGCTTTGAGAAAGAAGTCCTCGCTTCCGAAATTGCCGGACTTGAGCGCGAGCGCCAGCGCCTGCCCTGCGTCGGCGTGCAAGGTGCTGGTCCACGGCACGCCGGGATCGATCTCGGGCCCGATGCGCAGCCCCTGCACGCCGAGTGCCTTGACCACTGCGCCGGAAGTCTCGCCGCCGGCCACGATCATCTGGCTGACACCGGCCTGCACCAGGCCGCGCGCGATTGCGGCCAACGCGCCCTCCACGAGACCGCCGGCTTGCTCGACGCCGAGTTCGGCCTGGACCTGTTTGACTGCCTCGGGCGCCGCCGTCGCATAGATCAATACCGGCTGCCTGCCAAGGCGTGTGCCGGCCCAGTCGAGGGCCGCGGCAACGAGATTCTCGCCGCGCGCCAGCCGCAAAGGGTCGACCTGAAAGGACGGGAAAGACCCGCGCACCGCTTCCACCTGCCTTTGGGTAGCCACGGAACAACTGCCCGCAATCACGGCGCGAAAGCCGCCCGTCTTCGGAAGCACATCCGCCACGGCATCGGAGTCCAGCAACCCTTGGTGGCGGAAGTTTTGCGGCAGGCCGAGCGCGATGCCTGAGCCGCCAGTCACGAGCGGCAGGTTGGCGCAGGCCGCGCCGATGGCATCGAGGTCGGCATCGGACAGCGCATCGACGATGGCGAAACCATGACCGGTGCCGCGCAGAGCGCGGAAACGGGCCCGGATCGCTTCCTCGCCCTGCCGCACCGTCGTGTAATCGACCAGGCCAACCTTGCGCGAAGTCTGCTGCTGCAGCACCCGCACCAGGTTCGCATCGGTCATCGGCGTCAGCGGGTGGTTGCGCATTCCCGATTCGGAGAGCGGCACGTCGCCCACGAAGAGATTGCCCTTGTAGATCGTTCGCCCGTTGGCGGGGAAGGCCGGACAGACGATGGTGAAGTCCGTGTCCAGTGCCTGCATCAGCGCCGCGGCGACGGGGCCGATGTTCCCGCGCGGGGTGGAATCGAAAGTGGAACAATACTTGAAGTAGAACTGCCGGCAGCCTGCCTCGCGTAACCAGTCCATGGCGGCGAGCGACTCCGACACGGCCTCCGCGGCCGGACTGGTGCGCGACTTCAAGGCGATGACAACGGCGTCGACATCGGCCGGCGGCGCCCCCTGCGGGACACCGATCAATTGCACCGTGCGCATGCCCGCCTTCACGAGCATGCCGGCGAGATCCGTGCCGCCCGTGAAATCGTCCGCAATACATCCCAGCAGGGCCGTCATGACATCTTCCTCTTACGCCGCCCGCGCGGCCTGTTTCGCAAAACGCGAGATGTGGTAATGCCCGATCGGCGTGGACGTGGACCCGGTATGGATCAATTCAGCCATCACGTCGCCCACGCCCGGCCCGAGCTGGAAGCCTTCCCCGGAGAAGCCGAAAGCGTAGTACAGCCCGGGAACGCGCGCGCTGGCCCCCATCACGGGATTGTTGTCTTCCATATAGCCTTCGATGCCTGCCCAGACGCGAATGATGCTCAGGTGGTTAAAAGCCGGCACCACGCGGGGTGCATTCTTCAACTTGTACAGCGTCCGATGCGGGTTCACGTAGGCGCGCCGGTTTTCCAGGTCGGCTGCCTCATGGCCGCCGCCACCGATGACGATGTTGCCCCGCGCGACCTGGCGGAAGAAGACGACCTGCTCGAACACGTCGGCGATCGCACCGACGGTCGGCCCGATCGCGTACGGCACAGGTTCGGTGACGCACATCTGCGGCGCCTTGGCGATCATCGGCACCGGTTCGCCGAAGCTTGCGCTGATGCGATTCCCCCATGCGCCCGCCGTGATGAGAGCAACCGGTGCGCGAAAGACGCGGCTGTCGGCAGCGGTCACGCGGAACTCGTCGCCGTCCTTCTCGACACTCACGATGTCGGTGTTCTCGAACACCTGCGCCCCCGCCCGAGCCGCGGCTCGACCGATGGCTGGCGCGGCCAGCCTGGGATTGGCATGGCCGTCGTGTGGCGCATAGCATCCCGCCGTCAGTTCCGGCCCCAGATAGGGATAGCGCTCGTGCAGCGCCTTCGCGCTCAGCATTTGCATGTCAAGGCCGAAGTCTTTGGCGTCCTCCGTATACTTGACCATGCGTTCCTCGTGCGCCGGCGTGAAGCCGACGCGCAAATGGCCGTTCAACAGGAGTTCGACGTCGTCCCCGAACAGCTCCTTGAACTTCAGCCAGGTCTCGCGGGCGCGATTCGACAGCGGCAGCTGGTCGACAGGGCGGCCCATCCGCCGCGTGTTGCCGAAATTGACGCCGCTGGCCTGCTGGCCGACCAGTCCCCGCTCGAGCAGGATGACGGACATCCCGCGCTTGCGCAGAAAGAAGGCCGAGGCGGCTCCCATGATGCCGCCACCAACGATAATGACATCTGCTCTCTGACCACTCATTCCACTTCCTCCCGCACCGCTATCGACAGCGGCTTGACCGGCGCCTGGCCACGCAGGCGCCCGACCTGCTCCACCGGCACGCCGGCAGCAGCCGCAATCACTTCCGCGCCCGCGTTGCCGCAATAGCGTCCCTGGCAGCGGCCCATGCCCACGCGGCACAAGGCCTTGGCGCGGTTCGCCTCCTGCGCGCCCTTCTCGTGCACGGTCCGGCGCAATTCGCCGACGGTGATCGCTTCGCAGCGGCAGACGATGGCCTCGTCCGGCAATTGCGCCGCCTGCTGCGCCGGCCACGGGAAGGCCTGCACCAGGCCCCGGCGGAAGCGGTCCATCCTGGCCTGCTCCTTGCGCAGGGTCTGCAGTTCATCGTCGGCGACGGGGAGTTTGAAATCCTTGAGCACGGCCATGGCCGCCAGGCGGCCGCCGATTTCGGCCGCGTCAGCGCCCAGGACCTTCATGCCGTCGCCGGCCAGGTACACGCCCGGCACCGAGGTGCGGCCGTCCTCGCCGGTTTCGGGCAGCCATTGGCGCGTCTCGTGATCGAAGCGGAAGGCGCAGCGCGCCAGGTCAGCCAGCTGGGTCTCCGGCCGCAGGTGGTAACCCATCGCCACCGCGTCGCAGTCGAAGGAATGCTCGTTGCCGCGGCTGTCGCGAATGAGCACGCCCTGCACGCCGGCCTCTGGAGAGCCCTTGATCTCGAGCGGCGTTATGCCGGTCAGCACTTGCACGCCCGCCCGCTTCAGGCTCGCCACCAGCGCAAAGCCGTTGCGCAGCACGTCGGGGCGCGCCAGCAGCTTCGGCAGCGCG
>DASRUW010000061.1:0-2307 GCA_035655255.1 Telluria sp.
TTGAACGCTTCGTCGATCCTCTCGACGGCGACGATGCTCATGCCTTCGATGGCCTGCTTGGGCGCGTTCGCCTTCGGAATCAAGGCGGTTGCGAACCCGAGCTTGGCCGCTTCGCGCAAACGCTCCTGCCCGCGCGGCGCCGGCCGGATCTCGCCCGCCAGTCCAACCTCGCCGAATACCACCAGTCCACGCGGCAACGCCTTGTTGCGCATCGAAGAGTGTATCGCGAGCAGGACCGCGAGGTCAGCCGCCGGTTCCGTGATTTTGACACCGCCGACGGCATTGATAAAGACATCCTGATCGAAAGCCGCAATGCCGGCATGGCGATGCAGTACAGCGAGCAGCATGGCCAGCCGGTTCTGCTCCAGGCCCACCGACAGCCGGCGCGCGTTGGGCAGGTGGCTGCTGTCGACCAGCGCCTGGATTTCGACCAGCAGCGGACGCGTGCCCTCCTGCGTGACCATCACGCAGGAGCCCGGCACCTGGCTGTCGTGCTGGGACAGGAACAGCGCCGACGGATTGGACACGCCGCGCAGCCCCTTCTCCGTCATCGCGAACACGCCCAGTTCGTTGACCGCGCCGAAACGGTTCTTGATAGCGCGGACCAGGCGGAAGCTCGATTGCGTATCGCCCTCGAAGTACAGCACGGTGTCGACGATGTGCTCCAGCACGCGCGGCCCGGCCAGCGCGCCTTCCTTGGTGACGTGGCCGACCAGGATGATGGTCACGCCGGTCTGCTTGGCCACGCGCGTGAGCTGGGCCGCGCATTCGCGCACCTGGGCCACCGATCCGGGCGCGGAAGTGAGAGCGTCCGAATACAGGGTCTGGATCGAATCGATCACCGCCACTTCCGGCTTGAGGTCGGCCAGGGTGCCGAGGATCTTCTCGAGCTGGATTTCGGCCTGCAGCTTCAGTTCGCGCGCGTCCACGTTCAGGCGCCGCGCGCGCAGGGCGATCTGGGCGCCGGATTCCTCGCCGCTCACGTACAGCACATTGCGGGTGCGCGACAGGCTGGCCAGCGCCTGCAGCAGCAGGGTCGATTTGCCGATGCCCGGGTCGCCGCCGATCAGCACCACGCCGCCGGCCACCAGACCGCCGCCCAGCACGCGGTCGAATTCATCGAGACCGGTGCCGAAGCGCGGCACGTCCGCCGCTTCGATATCGGCCAGCGACAGCACCGGCGACGTCTGCGCCAGGGCCTTGTGCTGGGTCTGGGAGAAGCGGTTCGCGCCGGGCGCCTCCACCGCCGTTTCCACCAGCGTGTTCCAGGCCTGGCAGGCGCCGCACTGGCCGGTCCAGCGCGAACTGGCGCCGCCGCACTCGCTGCAGACGAATTGCGTGCGCGCCTTAGCCATGATCCGCTTCCGCCATCCGCACCCGCGGCGCCACCGCGCACATCAACTCGTAGCCGATGGTCCCGGCGGCATGTGCCACCTCGTCGATCGGCAGGCCCTTGCCCCACAAGGTCACGCTGCTGCCGATGCGGGCCGCCGGAATATGGGTCAGGTCCACGGCCAGCATGTCCATCGACACGCGGCCGACCAGCACCGTGCGCACGCCATCGACCAGGGCCGGCGTGCCGTGCGGCGCGTGGCGCGGATAACCGTCGGCGTAGCCGCAGGCGACCACGCCCACGCGCATCGGCGCATCGGCCACGAAGCGGCTTCCGTAGCCGACCGCGTCGCCCGCCTGCAGGTCCTGGACCCCGATGATGCCGGCAGTGAGGGTCATCGTCGGCAGGAGGCCGTGCTCCTCGGCGCTCTTGCCGCCCGGCGTGCCGCCGTACAGCATGATCCCGGGCCGGACCCAGTCGTTCGCCAGTTCCGCGCCCAACTCCGGCTGCAGGAGCACGCCGCCGCTGTTGGACAGGCTGCGCGGCCCGTGCAAACCCTGCACGCCCGCGTTGAAGCGCCGGATCTGTTCATGGACCGACACCCGCGGATGATTGGCGTCGTCCGCGTTGGCGAAATGGGTCATGAAGCCGATCTCGCGCACGGCGGGAATCGCGCGCAGCCGCTCGTACGCGGCGCGGAAATCGGCGGGCTTGAAACCGAGGCGGTTCATCCCCGTGTTCATCTTGAGGTAGACGTCGACCGGCCCTTCATGCCGCGCCGCGGCCAGCATACCGATCTGCTCGTCGCAATGCACGGTGGAGACGATGCCGTGGCGGGACAGGAGCGGCACGTCGGCCACGTCGAACACGCCCTCGAGCAGGAGGACCGGACGGGTCCAGCCAAGCTCGCGCAGGGCGAGCGCATTCTCGGTCTCGATCAACGCCAAGCCGTCGGCCGCCGCGAAACCGCGCAT